>CAJYIL010000789.1 GCA_913774795.1 Pseudobdellovibrionaceae bacterium | reverse complement strand
CGATCAGTATCGGCGTTGCGGTTTTCTTGACCGAAATCGCGCCGGCTTGGCTCGCAAAAGCGATCGGCTTTCTAGTGGAGATGTTGGCGGCTATTCCGTCGGTCGTCTACGGGCTTTGGGGCATCTTCATTCTTGCGCCTTTCATGCAGCAAACCGCCGAGCCTCGCATCACGGAGTTTCTCGGACCAGGCACCTTGTTTTCGAAGGTGTTGGGACTGGCTCTTACGATCGTCGCCTATCCTTTCGCGTTGATTATCAATCTGTTCATCACCAACGACTACTCTCTTCAGGATGTGTCGGTCGGGGTGACCGAGGTTGCGCAAAAAATGTTCGGTCCTCCGCATTTCGGGGTGGGAATGCTCACGGCCGGAGTCGTTCTCGCCATCATGATCACGCCAACCATCTCGGCGATCACGCGCGAAGTTTTCTCGACGGTGAACGGTTCGGTGAAAGAAGCCTCGCTCGCTCTCGGCGCCACACGTTGGGAAATGATCAAGATGGCGGTCTTGAAAACCTCTCGATCCGGAATTATCGGGGCGGTCATTCTGGGTCTCGGGCGGGCTCTTGGTGAAACGATGGCGGTCACGATGGTGATCGGTAACCGCAACGATATCAGTGCCGCTCTCATGGCGCCTGGCCAAACGATGTCTTCGGTGCTCGCGAATGAATACAATGAAGCCAGCGGTCTGCACATGTCGGCTCTAGCGGGCGTGGGCCTTTCGCTCTTTGCCGTGAGCCTTGTCGTGAACTCGATTGCGCGTTTGATTATCTGGCGCGTGGAAGGCGGAGGGAAGAAGTGAAAAGCTCTCGCTCAACCTACCTTCTTCCGAAACGCTCGACATTTTCTCTCTTCGATCGTCGTCGCAAAATCGTAAGCCATGCTTGGATGATCGGCTTGACGATCATCAGCATCGTGGCGATCGCGCCGCTCTTTTTTATTTTCGCTTACGCGATTTATCGTGGCGCGCCGGGCCTTAACTTCGAGTTCTTCACCGAGATTCCGAAGTCGATGGGAGAACCAGGCGGAGGAATGTCGAATGCCATTGTCGGCTCAGCGATTCTCTTGGCACTCGCATGTGCGGTCGGGATTCCTTGGGGTATTGCGAGCGGGATTTATCTCTCCGAGTACAAAGAAGGCTTTACGACACGTTTCTTGCGCTTCATGACTGACCTTTTGACGAGTACACCTTCGATCATCATCGGGCTTTTTGTTTACGCGCTCCTCGTCGTTCCGTTTCACGGTTACTCGGCCTACGCGGGCGGCGTTGCCTTGGCGATCATCATCGTGCCGATTGTCGCTCGAACGACCGAAGAGATTCTAAAACTGATGCCCGTGCATATCCGGGAAGCAGGGCTTGCGCTGGGGCTCCCGCGCTGGAAAGTCATTCTCCGTATCGTCTTACCCGGCTCCCTCGGCGGAGTCGTGACGGGGCTCATGCTCGCGATCGCGCGCGTTGCCGGAGAAACAGCGCCGCTTCTATTTACGTCGTTTTCGAACAACTTTGGTTTTCGCGGGCTGTCGCAGCCAACTGCAAGTTTACCGGTGCAGATCTTTAACTTCGCGACGAGCCACGACGACATCTGGCGCCAGAAAGCATGGACCGGCGCTTTGGTTCTCGTAGTCTTTGTGTTTATATTGAATTTGTCGACGCGACTCTTGCTCGCACGTAGATCGAGGTCTTAACTCTTGGAAACAAACGCATCCCCAGCCGCAGCTCCCGAGATCGTCCTCACCGCCAAGCACCTCAACGCTTACTTCGGTGAATTTCACGCGGTCAAAAACGTGGATCTCGAAGTCAAAAAAGGCGACGTGCACGCACTGATCGGGCCCTCGGGCTGCGGCAAGTCGACGTTCTTGAGAACGCTCAATCGACTTCACGAAGAAGTTCCGGGAGCGCATGTGAGAGGCGAAGTCTGGCTTCAAGGCACGAACATCTACGCGCCCGGCTCCGATCCCGTGAAAATTCGGCGCATGATCGGCATGGTCTTTCAAAAGCCAAATCCGTTTCCCGCACTCTCGATTTTCGATAACGTGGCGGCCGGCCTGCGCTTAGCCGGCGTCGGACGCCGCTCTCTTCTTGAAGAAGTGGTTGAGAAGTGTTTGCGGCAAGCGGCGCTTTGGGACGAAGTCAAAGACAAGCTTAAAAAGCCGGGTACATCGCTGTCCGGCGGTCAGCAGCAGCGTCTCTGTATTGCGCGCGCGCTCGCGGTGAATCCTCCGGTCATCCTGATGGACGAGCCGACTTCGGCGCTTGATCCGATCTCGACCGCTAAGATCGAAGAGCTCGTCATCGCGCTGAAGAACGACGTGACTGTCTTGATCGTCACGCACAACATGCAACAAGCTGCGCGGATTTCAAATCACACGGCCTTTTTCCTGATGGGAGAATTGGTCGAGAATGGTCCGACCAACCGTATATTCACGAAACCGAAAGACTCGCGCACCGAGCAATACATCACAGGAAGATTTGGTTGATGGAACGCCGATTTGAATCCGAATTAAAAACATTGAAAAGCCGCATTCTTGAAATGGGCGGCTACGTCGAGCAAGCCATCGATGTCGCGACCGAAGCTCTTCACGAGAGAAGCTCCGCGAAACTCGACAATGTTCATCCGCTAGAGCGTAAAATTAACGAAGCCCATGTCTTGATCGACAATCAATGCGTGGAGCTCTTAGCGAGACAATCGCCTTTTGCCGCAGATCTTCGTTTGGTCATCGCGATCATCAAGATCAACACCGATCTTGAGCGCATGGGCGATCAGGCCGTGAACATCTCCTACAACGCCGAACATTACTTGAAAGATCGCCGTATCGATCTCGCCGATGATCTCACGAAGATGGCGATCTCGGTCAAAGCGATGGTTCGTAACTCGCTCGATGCATTCATGAAGCAAGACACGACGCTCGCCCAGTCTGTGCTGGAGGCCGATGACGAAGTCGACGCATTTAAGCGGAGGATGTTCGATCAGCTTCTGCCGTTCATGAAGCAATCTCCAGATTTGGTGGAGAGTGCCCTTGATTTGATTTTGATCGCACGAAACCTTGAGCGCATGGGAGATCATGCGACGAATATCGCCGAAGACGTGATCTTCGCTTGCACGGGTGAAGACGTTCGTCACGGAGGGGGATCAGGACAATGAGCGAGCGCATTCTTGTCGTTGAAGACGAAACAGAAATTCGTGATTTGATCGTGCTTCATTTAAAGCGCGACGGCCACGCAGTCGACGCGGTCGGCTCGGTGGAGGAAGCTCAAGCGCTTCTGGTTTCCCAGACTTATTCGCTCGTCGTTCTCGATTGGATGCTCCCGGGAGCGAGCGGCGTTGATCTCGCAAAGCAAATTCGCGCTAAGTCGGATCGCGACGATCTCGCGATCTTGATGGTCACCGCCAAAGCCGAATCCGGTGATATCGTCATGGGGCTTGAGGCCGGAGCCGACGACTATCTCACGAAACCATTTGAGCCCCAGGTTCTTCTTGCGCGGGTGAAAGCGCTTTTGAGGCGCCATCGTCGGCCGGTTATGCAGACAGGCGGGCAGGTGCAGGCCGCGGCAGGCGGTATC
>CAJYIL010000788.1 GCA_913774795.1 Pseudobdellovibrionaceae bacterium | reverse complement strand
CCGACACTCAGCTTTCATCAGTTCGAGATTCATTCAGGCGAATCACCCCGTAGATTGCGGACGTGGTTCGCCTTTTCATTTTCTTACTGCTGATGCCTGTCTTCGCCCATGCTTCGTGGAGTGCTCGGGCACTCGATTTTGCCGCCCGCAACTTCGGCTATTTCCCAGGCCCTCAAAGCCTTTCGCTCGAACAGCGCGGGTCGTTGGCGACCGTCTACGGCGGCGGCATGCGAGAAGTGAGGTTTCACGAAGACATGCAACCTGATGAGCAATCGGTCCGGCTGCCAGGACAATTTCGCAAATCTCTTCGAGTGCATCTCAGAGCGCAAGACCACCGCGCTCCGCTGATGGTCATCGTGCCCGGGGTCTTCTCGAACTCCGACCAGTCGATTGCAAAAATGGCGATGAAGTGGTTTTCGAAAATGGGTTATCACGTGCTCACCGTTCCCAATTGTTGGAGCCGTGATTACATGAAAGCAGATCCCGTCTACACCGATGCCTATCCCATCGGTGAAGCTCGCGTCGTTGAAAACCTCACCGAGTGGGCCATCAATGAGATCGGTGTTGAGAAAATCACCGAGGCGCACATTTACGGCGAGAGTTTAGGCGCCCTCACAGCGGCGATTGTCTATGCCCGTGACTCTCAGTTGAAGCACCCGATGTTTGCCGGCGGCGCCACTTTCACATGGCCGCCGATCCGTCTCTACAATGCGATCGACCTTCTCGACAAAAGCATGATCGAGACGAAAGCGCTTTACGACACGAAATGCCGTCATTCGATCAAACGACTCAAAACAAAGTGGCGAATCATGCGCGGCAAATATATTTTGCAGCCCACGGCAGATGACGTCGAATGCGCTCCTTCGGTGGTTGCGCAATACTCATTTAGAAAAGAATTGATCAAGCTCGCCGAGCAAGTGAATGACACTCAAGATCTGCACAAGCGCGTCTCCCCTGATCTCACATTTACTCGCTTCGTCCGTGACTTTGCGCCGAGGTACACTCCGGCGATGAAGGCCGATGATCCTTACGGCTCGCTCCGTTACTGGATGACGCAAATGTCGTCGCAGGCCCGCGAAAAAATTCGAGTCATCACATCCGAGGACGACTTTTTAAACGACCCTCGAACTTGGGCGGAGTCAGGATTTCTGGATTCACCCAAAGACCAGTTGATTCTTGCGCACTGGGGTGGCCACATCGGCCTCACGAACACAGAAGCCTACGAAGGTCTGTTGAAAGTTCAGTTCGAACTTCAATAACTGCCAAGATCACGTTACGGTCTTAGCCGCATGTCTTTACTTCTCTCACTCCTCTTCTGTTTGCAGACTTTCGCCGCCGAGCCAATGGCCGCGAAAGTCCCCGACGCCGATTGGAATTTCGTTCGCCACAAAATGAAAGTCGTCGGTCTCTCAGAGCCTTTCATCAACGAGATGAAAAAATACTACGAACCCAAAGATCTCGAGGAACTGGTTCGTTTGAACGTCCTTCTCTTTCTCAAGAAAACCGACATCCACGGAGTTCAGGTCAACGATAAGGCCGTGAGCGATGTCCAAGCGTTCACCAAAGAGCACGCTGATGTCTTGAAGAAGGCAGAGTCGCTTTACGAAGTTCCGGGGCGGGTCGTTGCCTCTCTTCTTTGGATCGAATCTCGTTACGGCAAAAATCTTGGGCGCTTTCATGTCCCGAGCGTTTATCTCAATCTTCTTCAGGCGCCTCGAAAAGAGATTCAAGAGTACCTCCTCACGCAAACCGGTCGTTATACAGATAAAGTCACACTCGCCCAGAAGAAAAAGATCATGCAACGCACGCACGACAAATCGAAGTTCGCTGTCGGTGAACTCTTCGCGCTTCAACGCGCTTACCGATGGAAATGGAAACTCGATGGAGACTTCAGAGGCTCGTTCTCGGGAGCATTCGGCATGCCTCAATTTCTTCCTTCGAGCTACGTGAACTTTGCACGCGCGGTCGATCCAAAAGCGCAACCGCAGCTCAATGAGCCCGACGATGCGATCATGAGCGTCGCTTATTACCTAAAGATGCATGGGTGGCGAACACGCCAATCCAAAACCCATATCAAAGCGCTGAAGGCCTACAACAATAGCCTCGACTACGCCAACGCGATCCTCGATCTCGCTCGGAAATCAGAGGGTTGAAATTTAACATTTCCGTAGCGATTTCAGGCTCTGCAAGTGCGCGATATTGCACGAGCCGGGCGTCTCATTCACGGATTCCATTTACGTCATCGCCAAAAGCATTTTACGCGCTAAACTGCACGACGTGACTGTCCGTAGAGAGAGTCATGCTCAAAGTTTTAATTGCCGACGACGATGCCGGCATCCGAGAAATATTGACCGAGATTTTGCAGGCCGAAGGTCATCTCGTCGCTTGCGTCTCGGATGGCGCGGAAGCCCGCTCGAGCCTAGAGATCGGCGACTACGATGCCGTGATCTCCGACATGCAGATGCCGAACATGAGCGGTATCGATCTTCTCCAGTGGGTGAAGGCGAATAAGAACATTCCATTTTTGCTTATCACTGGTTTCTCTAATCTGTTCGAGACGAAACAGGCCTTTCAACTCGGAGCGAATGACTTTTTAAATAAGCCGTTTACCCGAAAAGACATTCGCGAATCGCTCGAGCGCGTATTCGGCAACGCGGTCGAGGATAGCGAAAGGTATTACTGCCGTATTCCGATCGAGGACTTTGTTTCGAGCTCAGGGTTTCAGGTCAATGTTTACGCGAAGTTGAGCGACACTAAATTCGTGCGGGTCGCTCACAAGGGCGATCAAATCCCGACCGAGCGCGTAGAGACGTATCAACGAAAGGGCGTCAATTACCTCTACGCAAAGAAAGAGGAATTCGCCAAGGTGGTCGGGTTTAATCTGGAGCTTTCAAGCGCGATCTCTTCATCGAAGGGCATCACGCAAGCCAAGAAGATCAGGTTCTTAAAATATACGAGTGAACTCGTCCTCGAAAACTGCTTCGTCAATGGCCTCGATCCTGAGTCCTACAGGCAGGCGTCACAGTGCCTTGAAGTCGCGCTCAGTATCGTTACCGAGAACGAGAAGCTTTTTGACACTCTTGAAATGCTCAACAGACATTCGAACTGGCTCTATGCGCATTGTTTAGGAGTTTCAATCTACAGCGTGATGATCGGGAGAAAGCTTGGCTGGAAAGGCCAGAGCACACTCTTTCGGCTGGCGATCGGGGGCCTTCTTCACGACATCGGAGAGAAAGAGCTCCCGATTGAGCTCGTGACGAAGCCGCGAGAGAAGATGACGCACGACGAGCGCATGCTTTTTGAAACTCACCCGAGCCGCTCAAAAGATCTTCTGCTCAACTGCGGGCTCTCTGACGACATCAAGCAGATCGTTCATGAACACCACGAAGAGGGCTTCGGCCAAGGTTACCCGCGCCGAATCGTGAAACAGAAAATGCACCCTCTCGCGCGCGTCGTTTCACTGGCCGATAAATTCTGCTACCACGTCGTGAAGTCGCCAATGACGACCGAAGTCTGCGCTCCCGAGACGGCGCTCGCGCGAATTCTCGCCTACAATGACGATCTCGACCAAAAAGAAGTGGCCGCTCTCAAGGCGATCTGCAAGCCGGATCTCGCGGTCGAAAAGCTATCTTAAACCCATCTCTCGCTGCAGCTGAAACGTCTCGAACGAATCAAGCGCGTCTTCGATTCGCGCTTTACGCAAGGGCGACTTCATCTTCCGAACCCATGACCAATTTTGAATGAGCAACGTCTGCTTTTGTCGATCGGCTTTGAGATCGACGAGCGCGACAAACTCGTCGTCCATCAAAACCGGCAGGGCGAAGTAGCCATACTTGCGCTTTTCTTTCGGCAGATAAGCTTCGAAACGGTGAACGAATCCGAAGATGTGTTCGAGGCGCTTTCTCTGAATGACCAAGGGATCGAAGGGCGACAAAAGGTGCGTCAGCGTCGAATCGGTGAGAGTTTCTTCGAATGTCGCCGGCGCGATCCAGTGGTCGAGACCTTCGACTTCAAGAGGGATCAACTCTCCCCGCTTTACGCGAGATGCGATGACCTTCGAGAAAGCTGGTTTGGCGCTCGGCTCGAGGTAAGAGACCGAGTCGAGCGAAACAAGCCCTTGCGATCTCAACGCACGGTCAAGACGATACTCAAGACGCTCTTTTAAGCTCGCGGCCATGGGCATTTTTGCCCAGCCAAAATGTCTTTTCGTGAGCTCGTAGCGCTTGAGCATTCCGATTCGCTCGCTGATCACGACCTGCCCTCCGTGAAAGGCGACTTCAAGCGCCTTCTTCGCTGGCTTTTTCGAGGCCCAAGGGTGCGTTTTCTCGACAAGAACCTCGTCGTTCATGTCACGGATCGTGATCGCGCCCTCGCGCTCGATCCTTTTCAAGACGCGACGAATTTCCTCGGGAGTCGTTCTTCCAAACCAATGATCCACATTGCGGCGATACTCATTCATTCGGTGAACGAAAAAACGAAAGTCTCTCACCGGAACGTAAGAGAGAGCGTGCGTCCAGTATTCGAAGATCGACTTCTCTTGCGCCTGAGCGTGAGAAAGATGCTCACGACGGTAAGCGGGAATGCGACTGAACAAAATGTGGTGGTGACACCGCTCGATGACGTTGATCGTGTCGATCTGGACGTAGCCGAGATGTTCGATCGCCCGTCTGGTAGCGTCGATGCTATCACCGAAGGGAGAAGTGGTATTCAGTCGCTGGGCTTGAATCCAGATCCGCTTCGCCTGTTGTTTACTGATGCCTTTACGCACGTTCCCCATCGTTGAAGTATCAAAGCACGACTGCTAATTTCCGTTCAATGAAATCACTCTTCGACTCCATTCAAGTTGGCGCTCTCAAACTTCCAAACCGAATCGTCATGTCTCCGCTCACGCGCTCGCGAGCCGGCGATGAACGTCTTCCGAACGACATGATGGCGCAATACTACGCTCAACGCGCCGATGCCGGTTTTATTTTGACTGAAGCGACTTCAGTTACCCCGATGGGCGTCGGATACGCGGCGACTCCCGGCATCTGGTCTCAAGAACAAGTCGAAGGCTGGAAGAAAATTACGAAGGCCGTCCACGACAAGGGCGGCCGTATTCTTCTTCAGCTTTGGCACGTGGGCCGCATCAGTGATCCGATCTTCTTAAACGGCGCTCTGCCCGAAGCGCCAAGCGCACTCAAGCCGGCTGGCCACGTGAGCCTAGTCCGACCGATGAAAGAGTACGTGACCCCGCGCGAACTCACGACGAGCGAAGTGAAAGAGATCGTCAAAGCGTTCAAGAAAGGCGCCGAGAACGCGAAAGCGGCTGGCTTCGATGGTGTCGAGATTCACGGTGCGAACGGTTATCTTCTCGATCAATTCCTTCAGTCGTCGACCAACCATCGCAAAGACGAATATGGAGGTTCGATCGAGAACCGCGCCCGTCTTTGCCTTGAAGTGGCCGATGCTTGCATCGCTGTTTGGGGCGCTGACCGCGTTGGTTATCACATGGCTCCGCAGATGGACTCCCATGATATGGGCGACGCCCATCCAAAAGAAACGTTCGGCTACCTCGCTCGCGAGCTCGCGAAACGAAAGATCGCTTTTATTTTCTTGCGCGACGGGCAAGGCGAGAAAAACATGACGGCTTTCTTGAAAAAAGAATTCGGCGGCATCGTCATCGCCAATCAAGGCCTTGATAAAGCCACGGCTGAGGCCATCATTGATCGCGGTGACGCCGACCTTGCGTCTTGGGGAAAGCTCTACATCGCAAACCCGGATTTAGTGACTCGTCTAAAAGAGAACGCTCCGTTGAATCAGCCCGACCCGGCGACGATGTATGGCGGTGGCGCTCATGGTTACGTTGATTATAAAACACTAGGCCAGTCCTGAGACCGACTCATCAATTGTTCAGGAATTGTTTCGCTCAGACCTTGCCTTTGTCTCGATTCGAGAATCGGTCTAGAAGAATTCATCAACACGCTGAATTCGCAGGGTACGATACCGATAGGTAAATGAACATGGTTGATGAGTTTCGTATCCTCGTCGTCGAAGACGACGCCATACTGAGAAAGGTGATCGCCTCGCTTTTCGCGAAATTCGCGATCGTCGCCGAAGCCGAAAGCGGCAACGACGCCATCGCGTATTTAAAAGCGAACCGAGTCGATTTAGTTTTCTCCGATGTCTGTATGCCAAACGGCTCTGGCGTCGACCTGCTCGAGTGGACACAGCAGGCCCACCAGACGGCTCCCGCAATCGTTCTCGTCACGGGCCAGGCGCAGATTACACCCGCGCAAGCGATCTCCAAGGGAGCCCATGCACTCGTCGATAAACCTTTTAAGGTTAAAGACCTGATGCTGATCGCTCAAAAAGTGAAGAGCGAACTTGAGACGGGCGCACGGTTGCGCTCGTCATTGAGCGCTTGATCTAGATACACTCTTGGTATTCAACCAGGAGGCTTGACTCATGAAACTAGGACTCATCGCTCTCGTTTTCTCCCTCGGCACGCTCGCCCACGCCGAGCACGCAAAAGATCTTCCGCAGTGTGCATCGATCACAAAAGCATGCGAAGCAGCGGGCTATGCGCCCGGCGACCACAAGAAAAACGGCAAAGGTTTATGGGTTGATTGCGTCGGTGCGATCGCGCATGGAAAATCGGTCGCGGGCGTCTCCGCGACTCAAGATGAAGCTAAGACCTGCGCTGAAGCCGCAAAGGCTGAACACAAAGAACATAAAGACGCAAAGGCACTCAAGAAAAAAGCGTCCTGATTCAAAAGACGCGGGAGCCTTTTCGGCTTCCGCGGTTGTCTTATGCGTGAGCTCGTTCAAGACGAGTTCGCGCCGACGCAGGCAGAGCGAGCCCGTACCCGAGCAGCGTCGTTCCGACAAAGATCATATCGATGGCAACTAAGGTGCCGATCAAAACGAAACTCATCTCCGGCAAATACGCCATCGTGAAAATCCCAAGGACGAACGTCACCACCCCGCTCAAAGCGGCCCATCCCCAACTTGAAGGGCGAAGATAAACGGCTGAGCCGATTCTTAGAAGCCCTCCGGCAATGAAGAAAACGCCAATTAAACTGGTGAGAGAGATGGCGCCGACCAGCGGGTTGGCGATGAGCCAAATGCCTGCGACGGTGTAGAGAATCGCGAGCAGCGAGTGCGAGAGAATCTCGGCGCCTTTTTTTGATTGAACCGCCAAGGCCGCTTGAAAGAGTGCGCCCAAAACGAGAAGAACACCTGCGACTAAAACCGAAACGAGAGTCGTCGTAAATGACGCCCACAAGGCGCCCGCGCCGATGATAAGTAAAAGCGAGCCGAGAACGAGCAACGACGCCTTCGATGCAGCTCCCGACCCTTGAATAAGAATATCTGTTTCTTCTGTGATCGCCATAATGACCTCCTGATTTCTCTCATCAGGATACGATGTCGGAAGTTTTTAGAGGGTGGCGTGTTTGTGGATTTCACAACACGCCACGCAAGAACGGCCCCGTTCAAATTTCGAGACGCCCTGGCTCATCTCAGGACAAGAAAGTAAAAATCGTTTTAGCGGCGACCACAACCGACGAGACGGCAACGACCGACGATCGAAGCGCGTTGGCAATCGCGCATGGCTTCGCGACGAGCCTCGTTCACGTTTCGGCCATCGCCGCGGTACGAGCGCTGAATGCGGTCACGTGCAACACACTGCCAACGCTCTTGGCGCGGCGGACGTGGGAAGGGGCGACCCGGTCTACGGCCCGGTGGGCGACGCTGCAAAGTTTCGACGGGAGTCTGGTACTCCGCTGAGTCGAGTTGGTCAGCCGGAATCAAACCTTCGTTCAAGGCTTCTTGTGCGGCATCGGTAGCGGCAAACGGAGTCGTGTCGGCAGCAAATGCAGGAAACGAAATTGCAATCATCGCGGCAATCAAAAGAGCTTTCATATCTTTGGCCTCCCTAAGGCAAAAGTGAGTTGATGCTCAATGCTGGCGCTAAGACGACGACAAAGGTTTGACGAACCTAACTAAAAATTTTGTTCGCTCGATCACAATGTTCAAGCCGACTGCATGTACTCTTTCAGGCGAGGTCAAAGATGCCAGAGCTCGCCGAAGTCGAAGCTGTTCGAAAACAAATCGTTAAACGCATGAAGGGTCACACGATCAAAAACATCGTCGCGGACGAATCTGATCGGTGGCTTTTTGCCTTCGTCGATATTCCCGAAGTTCGCAAAGCTTTAACGGGCGCGAAGGTCAAAGGGGCTGGGCGAAAGGGGAAATACTTTTGGCTGGAGCTCAATCGCAAGCCTTGGCCCATTTTTCATCTTGGAATGAGCGGCAACGTCGCACTTCTCGACCCGAAATCTAAGAAGGGAGCCCACGAGAAAATTTGGGGTGGGGCGAAGATGTGGGCGGAGCGCGATCAAGATTTGCGCGAGCGCTTGCACTTTTGTCATTTGATTCTCGAATGCGATAAAGGCTTCGAGTTTGCGTTCATTGATCCACGGCGGTTCGGGCGCATGTGGTTAGCGGATGAC
This sequence comes from Pseudobdellovibrionaceae bacterium, assembly GCA_913774795.1. Taxonomy (GTDB): domain Bacteria; phylum Bdellovibrionota; class Bdellovibrionia; order Bdellovibrionales; family JAMPXM01; genus CAJYOV01. The sequence goes on along the minus strand of CAJYIL010000788.1, from coordinate 2,554 downwards.
GTCTGGGAACATCCGCGGATCAAACAACTGGGTTACGATCCCCTTCTCGATTTTCCGAGCGCGAAGGTTCTCGGAGAGAAATTAGCGAAGAGAAAAAAAGCGATCAAAGCCGTGCTACTCGATCAAGGGCTTTTTGCAGGCATCGGTAATTGGCTCGCTGACGAAATTCTTTTTCACGCGAAACAAAATCCCCATACGCTCGCAAGCAAATTGACGACGAAGCAAATTTCCGCGCTTCACAAGTCGATCTTGAGTGTGGTTAAGAGGGCCGTTGAGGTTGACGCCGATTATGAGCGCTTTCCGAAAACTTGGCTTTTCAACGAGCGCTGGGGCAAATCAAAGACCGCGAAAACTTCTAAGGGTCAAAAGATCATTCATGAAGAAATCGGAGGCCGAACAACGGCGTGGGTGCCTGGCCTCCAAGTTTAAGACTCTTCTTTTCGTGCAAGCGCCATGAACGGAAGAGCCAGCAACTGGACGACGGCGCAACAAAGATAAGAGGCGGGGTAACCGTGAACGTCGGCGACACGCCCAAAAATCGGTTGCGTGCCGGAGGCACCGGCTTCTCCGAGCACCGAGTCGAATGAAAGCAGCGTCGCCCGCTCACGCGATTCGATTCGAGAATTGAGATAAGACTGCCGAATGGGCGTCACGATCGCAAAAATCATCGCCCACACGACGAGAGCGGAGACCGCGATCGCAAAGGTCGGCAAGGTTCCCATCACAATTAAAAGAAGGGCTCCTAAAAACGTACTCGTGAGCAAGATGGACGTCCGCTTTCCCAGCTTTGAAATCAGACTCACGGTCGCGCCTCCGATCATCTGCGCTCCGGCGACAATCGCTGCCGCCAGACCCGCCACTCCGTAGGCCTTCGGATCTCCGTACAACTGAAGGAGATAAGGCTGCATCGCATAGAAAACGAAGATCATCACGCCACTCAAAAAAGGCGACGTCAGCATCATCCATCGAAGCTTACGATTGCCGAGCCCTTTCGAGACTGAGGTCACGAAAAGCGCCTTCATTTGTCTAATCGCCGATTGCCGAGGCGGTGGGGTGAATCCGCGATCGAACATTAAAAAGTAGGCGGCCACAAAGTTAATGAAGAGAAAACCTGCGCGAATCCAATAAGGTGTCCCGAGATTATTTGCTTGAGCGATGTAGCCTCCGGCCACCGAACCCACCAGAGTCGAGGCGCCGATTGCAATTTGACCGTGACCGAAAACGTGATCGAGAACCCCGCCCGTCTCAAAAAATTTTGAGTCGGTCAGCGCATCGACAAGCCACGCATCGACGGCGCCCGAGAAAAACGTGAATCCGAGCCCGAGCATCATCGAGACCAGCGCCCAATAAAAGAACACCGCATGATGCTGCCAAAGCTCCATGTAAAGTAGGGTCGAGATTAACAGCGTGATTGTGCCCAACAGGTAAGAGAGTCGTCGCCCGTAGGAATCGGCCACGATCCCCGTGGGAATTTCGAACACCACCATTCCGACAGTGAAGAACGCGTTGGCCGCAAAGGCTTCGAAATTCGTCAGCCCCGCGTCGAGTAAAAAGAGCGTGTTCACGCCCCAAATCAACGAAGAGGCCAAGGTTTGCAGGGTTAGAAGAAGCAAGTAAGTCGATTGAACACTCATGGTCTTCAAGCGTAATGAGACCTTGTGCGCGAAGCAAATCCCGCGCTAGCGTCGTGTGCGATCATGACGAGCTACACCGACGCCCTTCAAACCTTGCGCGAAAAAGCTCTGCTGAGAAGAGTTGAGACCGAACTCGTTCGGCTTGAAGAGTGTGTGGGTCGTCGCACGGCCAGCGATGTCAAAAGCTCTGCGAATTTACCCGCCTTCGATACATCGGCGATGGATGGATACGCGGTGCGCTCAAGCCAAACCGCTGAAGCAAATCTCGAAAATCCCGTGCGCTTTCAAGTTCGAGATTTGATTGCGGCGGGCGACCGACCACCGCTGAAAATCGAGACCGGTGTGTATGAGATTATGACCGGCGCCGCTTTCCCGGAAGGACTTGACGCCTGCGTTCGGCAAGAGGACGTCGTTCGCACTGGCGACGAAATCTCAATCACATATCCGGTGCCACCCCATCACAATCGGCGTCTCACAGGCGAAGACTTTAAAGAGGGCCAAATCGTTCTGCAGGCCGGCCACACACTTCGCCCTGAAGACGTTCTTTGCTTAGCGTCGTTGGGCATCACTGAAATCGAAGTCCAAAAGAGAGTTCGAATCGCTCTGATCGCGACCGGCAAAGAACTTGTCGAGACGGGCGAGCGACCCGTTGACATGCAAATTCGAAATTCGACGACTCCGTATCTGATCGAAGCGCTGAAAATGCGCGGCGCCGACGTCGTCGCTTTGGGGACAGTTGGCGATGATGCCGATCTTTTTTTGACATTGATTGATCAAGCTCGCGACTTCGATCTCATCCTGACGACGGGCGCGATCTCCGTCGGACGCTATGACTTCGTCACCGGAGCTCTCGAGAAACGCGATCTCAAAACATATTTCCAGAGAGTTAAAATTCGTCCCGGCAAACCTCTTCTTTTCGG
>CAJYIL010000787.1 GCA_913774795.1 Pseudobdellovibrionaceae bacterium | reverse complement strand
AAAAATTCTCGCCCGCTTTCAACATCGCCGACGCTCTTCAGTGGGTTGGCTACGCGATGATCGCGACCGCCCTCATCCGTGAAGGCGAACTCCTCTGGCCCGCCGAGAACTCTCGAAAGCGCCAATGGATTAATCCACGCTTTCAGCTTCGCTACTGCTTTATTCTCCTGACGATCGGTCTCAGCTTCGCGACCATCGCAGGCGTTTACTCTTACACCTTCTTGCGCGTGACGATCATCGACTTCGGCGGAAGCCACCCGCAAGTTTTGTCGAACTACCTGACGCCTTTCATCGTTTCTTATCTCGCGGTGACGCTCGCGTTCGCGGCGATGCTCTTCTTACTCGGACGCATCTTAAGTGCGCGCATCGCGGGTCCTCTTTATGCCTTCGAACTTTTCTTGAATGATTTAAGCGCAGGCAAGCCGCGCGCTCTTCGGTTACGCGCGGGAGATGAGTTCAAGCATCTCGAAGAACTCGCCGCTCGAATCACGGACGAAGTCATGAAGGCGCGAGGACAAACGGTGTCGGCGCAAGCTCCTCCGATCGAAGTTCCCACAGAAAGATTGATCGTCGAAGACACGGTGACCCCGATTAAGCCCGCGACCGAAAGCTAAGATGTGCAACGGGAATCGCTTTAGGATGAGCGATTCAGAGAGGACAACAGGATGTTGAGAAAAACGCTGATCAGCGTATTGGTTACACTTTTAACGACGTCATCAGCGTTCGCGCTCAATAGCCCTTTTCCGCCCGGATTTTTAACGAAGGCGAAAGCTCCTCGCCCCGTCTACGAAGATATCCCGATCGAATCCAATGCTTCGGTTCGCAAATGGATGAATTTCTTCACTCGTGAAGATCGCAATCGCTTCGAGCGATTCATGATCCGCGGCGGTCGTTACCGCATCCTCGTTCAAGACTTGCTCGAAGAAAACGGCGTACCGCCCGAAATGTTTTACTTGGGCATGATTGAATCCGGCTACGCGTCTCGCGCACGCTCAGGCGCACGGGCTGTCGGCATTTGGCAATTCATGCCCGCGACCGCACGGCGCTACGGCTTGAAAGTCAATCGTGAGGTCGATGAACGCCTCGACGTCATGCGCTCCACTCGCGCGGCCGCTCGCTACTTGCGCGATCTCAAAGATGAGTTCGGCTCTTGGTACATGGCGATGGCCGCGTACAACTGCGGAGAAGGTCGCGTTCGCCGCGCGGTTCGCCGTCACCACACGAAGGATTTCTGGACGCTTCAGCGTCGTCGTGCCCTCCCTGCGGAAACTTCCGACTATGTTCCAAAGTTCCAGGCCGCGATGAAGATCGCGCGCAACCCCGGCGCCTACGGTTTCAGCCGCGTGACGCACTATGAATTCCCGGAAGTCCGTCTCGTGAAAATCCGCGCGCAACTCGATCTCGAGGAAATCGCTCGCCGTCACAAAGTTTCAGCGGCTGATCTTCGTGCGCTGAATCCGAACCTCTTGAACGAACGAACTCCTCGCTTGGCAAGTGGTTACGGAGTTTGGGTTCCGAAGCTTTAAGAGCTTTTCAGGATGCGCAAAGTCGGTTGGCTTCTCTTCGGTCTCTTGCTCATCGGCGGAGTGTTTTTCTTCTGGCAGCACCGATCTCCGGATCGGGTCGCGATCCCGGTGCCGGTCGCGGAAGAGAAGGACAGCGAATCTCCAGACGCAACTCCCTCTCCAACCCCCGCCCCGACACCTGTCTCGATCGAAACGTCTTTCAGTAAAGCTGTGGTCGTGATCGAACCAACTCCCAAGCCGCCCATCGCGGTGTCGATGAACGTCGACGGACGGATCGTCTCGATTGCTGCTTCGAAAGCGAATCCGCAAGAGGCACCCGACTCCCACGAATTCTTCGTCGAAGACGGAGTTGCCGTCGTCGACAGCGACATGGCGGTTGGCTCTTCGACGCGAACTGTTCTCTTTGGTCGAGCGCGACTCCCCGATGTTGAACTCTGGCCGACGAGGAAAGTTCCTTATTACATTCAACCGAACCTCGAGAACCCCGCGCGTGTTCAAGAGGCCATCGCCTTCTTCAAGTCGACTTCACTTCAACTCGTTCCATGGACCGGCGAAAGTGACGTTCTCGTTTTTCAAGCCGCGACGGGCGTTTGCAAATCGTTTGTCGGAAAGATCGGCGGCAAACAACCGATCTGGATTGCGCCCAATTGTCGAGCGCGCGAGATTGCCCACGAGATCATGCACGCGATCGGATTCGCGCACGAGCAGAACCGCTCAGACCGAGACAAATACATCCAGATCAACGCCGAGAACATTGATCCAAAGAAGATCTACAACCTCGATCGAATGCCCGAACCCTTCATGCAGCTCTCAGGTCTATCAGATTTCTCGTTTGATTCGATCATGCTGTACCCCACGTGGATGTACAGCCGAAACGGCTCTGCGACGATGTCGCCGATCGAGCCCGGCAAGCAGATCGCGCCCGGGCCTGAGCTGAGCTCCGCAGACCGAGACCGAATCAATCGCTACTATGGTGAGAGATAGCGCGCCGTCAGACCAGCGAAGCCTCAGAAATCTTCTCGACATAGAAGCGCTTCGAACGCTGATCTTTCTCGTCGTACGCGACCAAGAAATCTCCGTCGAGAGACCGCACGAGGCCCTCCGGTTGAACGATGCGCGCCGCACCCGGCGATGAGCCCGACATATAGACCATCGAAACACGACGCTGGTTGACGATGGCATCCATCAAGACTGACACCGCCGCACGCGCGGCAATCTCGCGCATGGAAAAGCGCGGCCACGTGATCGCGCCGCCTTGAGCGTCGAAGGCATGTTGAAGCAAATCGCCCGCTTTCTCGATGACACGAAGGCTTGTCTCGACGTCGCTCTTCGTTGTCTCGAGAAAG
>CAJYIL010000786.1 GCA_913774795.1 Pseudobdellovibrionaceae bacterium | reverse complement strand
CTTTCTCGATGTCCTCGTATGCGCAGGCGCCGCTCTGTCGTGAGCTTTTCGCAACTCCTCAAGTGGCCCCAGGTGATGCGGTCTTCGACGACCTCTACCTTCAGCGTTCTCATGACACGAAGGGCTTGAGTCAGAGCGAGGTGCGAAGAAGCAACGAAGCCGCGGTCGCAAGGCTCCTGGCCTACCATCCCGGGTCGATCGCGTCGCGCAAGACCGGTTCTGAAATTTCCTACGCGAATCTCCAGCGAGCACTCGAAGTTTTGAAATCTAATGAGGTCGTTGGATCAGCAGCGAAAACGAAGTACGCGCGCGAGGATAGAGAAATTGGCTACTGTTTCGGCCGCGCTTTATTTCTTCACCTTCTTTTACGTAAAATGGGTCTGCAGGAGAATTCAATCCAAAAACTCTGGATTGTGGGCCCGCAGAAAAGTGAAATCGAAAATGTCACCTGGGGTTTTCACGTTGCGACGGCTGCTTACGTGAAAGGGTACGGATGGATGGCGATCGATACGAATACTTTTAGAATTCAGCCCATCGAGCATTGGTACCGCGCGTTCTCGCAGCAAAGTACCGACGGGAAACCACGTTTCTACGTGACACCGGCCACGCGCTTTAGCGTCTCGATTCCTCGTTACTCGCGAGTTCAACTCGGACTTGATCTGCCCGTGGCTGAAGACTTCTATCGTCACTACTTTGTCGATACGATGAAATGGATGTCTCAAGCTCAGCTCGCCGAGCTCGGCTTATCAAAGGTGGCGCCGTCGTCAGAGACTCAAGCCCCTCGTGACACACGCAAGAAATCAAAATTCGGTTCGCTCTGGAATTTCCTCGGAATTTGATCGAGTTTATTCAGTCCTCGGGCGACCAACTTCGAAGAACCTCATCGTGAAAACCTGAGACGCCTTTGTCCGTCGTTAATTCGCCGTAGACATAGGGATGAGTCGCGGAGTGGCCTTGATCGAGATCTTGGGCGATCGCCGTCAGCCATTTCCACGATCCATAGTAGTGGAGGGCATTCTCGTCTTTACCACCAACCCAGGTTTGTTTAGTTAAAGGCCAGAAATGATCAGCCACAATCGTGGGCTTTGTTTGATCATAGCTCTTAATTCGGATCTCCTGTTTTTTTCGCGCCGAACTCATCCGGTAAATTTGATCCGAGAATTTGCTATCGACGATGGAGTCTGCGTCGGAGGTCACAACGGTCAGAACGAGCGACGGATCAAGCTGTGTCAGCGTTGAAGTATCTGCGCCTGCCGGTGCGAACAAGATCATCGAGCGGGGTTCGGTCGGGCTTGAAGCTGAGTGTGCCAGCGCTGCGGCGATAGACGCTACATAGGCACCTTTAGAATGACCCGCGTAGATGATTCGGCTCGGATCAAACTCCGTTGTCTGATTGACAGCGCACTCCGCCAGTTTCACGAAATCAGAAGCCATCCGATTCCAGTCCTGATCGAAAAATCCGCGGTCATAAGCGGGAAAGACGACGCCTATGCCTTTTTTAGCGAGATGTTCAAAAGTCTTTCGGTAAGCCTCGAAGTTAAGCGCTTGTCCGTGACCGTAAACGACAACCGAGAATCTCTCGGAACTCACACGTTTCAAAGGTAAGAGGACTTCGACGCTCCGACCGGTACAGTTAAGCTGACGCTTAGAAAACCCGAACTCGTAGACGTTGCTACCCGGGTGAGAGGGGTCAGTGGGT
>CAJYIL010000785.1 GCA_913774795.1 Pseudobdellovibrionaceae bacterium | reverse complement strand
TCCGATGCGAATTTTCCCGGCCGTGCACTACACGATGGGTGGTTTGTGGGTCGATTATAACTTGATGTCGAACATTCCGGGCCTTCACGTGCTCGGAGAAGCAAACTTTTCGGATCACGGCGCGAATCGCCTGGGCGCCTCGGCCTTAATGCAAGGATTGTCGGATGGCTACTTCGTCATTCCGTACACGCTCGGTCACTACATCGCTTCGACGAAAATCCCGAAGATCGACACCAACCACGACGCATTCAAAGCGGCGAAGATGCAGGCGCAAGCGAAAATCGACAAGCTGATGTCGATCGGCGGCAAGCGCTCACCTGACGATTTCCATCGTCAACTCGGTCACATCATGTGGGAAAAAGTCGGCATGTCTCGAAGTGCCGAAGGCTTGAAGCAAGCCATCGGCGACATTCAAAAACTCAAACAAGAGTTTTGGTCGAACCTGCACGTCATGGGCGAGAAAAACTACGTGAACGCCGAGCTTGAAAAAGCCGGTCGCGTCGCTGACTTCATCGAGCTCGGCGAGCTCATGGCTGTCGACGCATTGAACCGAAATGAGTCCTGCGGCGGCCACTTCCGTGAGGAGTACCAGGACAACGGCGAAGCCAAGCGCGACGACGAAAATTTCGCGCATGTTTCCGCTTGGGAGTGGGGCGGAGATTCGGCGAAGAAGCCGGTCGAACACAAAGAAGCCCTCACATTCGAACGCGTCCACCTCGCAACCCGGAGTTACAAATAATGGGCGGAACATCGACGAAAACGATCAATCTTAAACTCAAAGTCTGGCGCCAAAAAAATCCCACGGACGCCGGTCACTTCGACGAAATCGATGCGAAGAACATTTCAACGGATGCTTCGTTTCTCGAGATGATGGACATCGTGAATGAAGGCCTCATCAAGGAATCGAAAGATCCCATCACGTTCGATCACGACTGCCGTGAAGGAATCTGCGGTTCGTGCTCGATGGTGATCAACGGCAACCCGCACGGACAAGAGCGCGGCACAGCGACATGTCAGCTCCACATGCGTAAGTTTGACGACGGTCAAACGGTTGTCGTCGAGCCTTTCCGTGCAAAAGCGTTCCCGGTGATCAAGGATCTCTCGGTCAACCGCACGGCACTCGATCATATCATCGCGGCCGGCGGCTACGTCTCGATCAACACAGGCAATGCGCCTGACGGGAACTCGGTGCCGGTTCCAAAAACTGAGTCAGACCGCGCGTTCAATGCGGCGGCGTGCATCGGATGCGGTGCCTGCGTGGCGGCTTGTGCGAATTCGTCAGCGATGCTGTTCACGGCTGCCAAAGTTTCGCACTTGGGTCTCTTGCCGCAAGGACAACCAGAGCGCCAACGTCGCGTTCTTTCGATGATCGACACGATGGAGAAGTACGGTTTTGGCAACTGCTCGAACACCGGTGCTTGCTCTCTCGCTTGTCCTAAAGACATCAGCTTCGAGAATATCGTCCGCTTAAACCGCGACTTCATGAAAGCATCGCTCTTGAAAAGAGACGATGAAGCCCCATCCGGCGACTAACGGGGTAGGGCCTTTCATTCCGGAAAGGCCCTTGTTTTCCGGAATCCAAAAAGTAAGGGCCTTTCCGAAAAGTAAGGACCTACCGTCAGCTTTTTTGCACCTTGCGATGCGCTAGTTGCGCATTTTTGCTTGGGTGTGCGGCGCAGCACTCGCACAACCCACTGACTTATCCACAATGCGCGCCTAAACAAATATCTATAACTCTCATCGCGAAGAGGCGAGTCTGACGTGTGCGCTCGCGTCGTGACTCATCGCTAATTCGAGCTGGCTAACAGTTCGCCAGTTTCCTTTAGTTTCACTAACCAAGTCCTGACGAGAATGTGTCGAAACCAACAGAGACGCTCCTCCGCACGCACACCACTTGTCCACAATCCTGACGAAACGACACCACACCGATACGTGCAACGGAGGCATAAGAGTGAAAAAGGTCGGAGACCTCTTCGAGGAGCTCGGGTTTCGTAAAGAAGGCTCAGATAGCGTCAAGCGTGCGTTTATCGAGAACCTCGTCAAAGCCGCAAACGAGTCGGCGATCGAGCGCGGGCAAACCCCTGCGCAGGTCGCAACGCCTGTAAACGTGCCTCGAACGACCGCGAAGGCGTCGACTCAGGCCCCGGTCAAAACCGCGAAGCTTCCGGTAAACGAACAGCAACTGTCTTTTAACTTTGACGAGGCCAATGGGCCCGAAACTCCGTTTCCGCTGAGCACACTCACCAAGCGCACCGCCGGCTAAGCGGGTCCAGAAATTCGTTAATTCCATAACGCAAACGCAGTTCGCGCTTCTTACGCCATAGTCGCATTGCTATCGTTTTCGAGAACCCACGGAGGGGTCGAAACATGGCAAAAGCTCGCGCCGCGATGACAATCGCGCTTGTCCTTATCTCAACCGTCGTCGCAAACGTCGTCACCGCAAAAGAGAAAAAGAAAAAAGGCCCCGAGTACATCCCGGGTCAATTTGTCGTTGAGCTTTCGAATTCGTCTTTGAACTTCGATGCCAAAGCGATGTCAGAAATTTTCGGCGGACGCGTGATCGACCGCGTTCGTGACAACATGATCGTCGTTCAAAGAAATCCTCTCGAAGCTCCAACCCAAGCGCTCGAAATTTTGAGAAACAATCGTTACGCCGTTGCGGCCGATCCGAATTGGATCATGCGCGCATCAAGAACACCGAACGACAGCGATTTCGGAAAACTTTGGGGACTGTCGA
>CAJYIL010000784.1 GCA_913774795.1 Pseudobdellovibrionaceae bacterium | reverse complement strand
TTACCGGCCCCCATATATATGCCTGCTCGTGTTAACGCATCATTGATGTCGCGCTGATAGAATGAACAAGCTACGAAAGCTCCGGGAACTTCTTCGATCTCTGCGATTTCAATGTATCGATCAAGCGCGTCTGTATTGGAGTTGAGATTCTCCAGAATGCGGCGTCCGATTTTTCCTTTGATAGAAAGAAGCCAAGAATCGCATTCGGTTTCGAGAACAAGTTTTTCCGGGCGAAGGAAGACTTCGACAGCGGGGGCATTAGCAAGAGATCTCATACCTATATGATACGCTGGGGTCTCTTTTTGTCAAATTGCGCCGACTATGGCTTGCCCCGTTGCTGCCGTTCTAAACCGAAAACCTTCAGTTCATAACAAATCTTGAAGAGGTTGCTTTTTTGATCATGAGTTCGCGGAAACAATGAACGAAGTGGTCAGTCACGAACCGGTTTGGGAATATGGGCGATGACTCGCAAGTCCTTCAGGAACTGAGCGTGAAGCGCACGTATTTCGCGAAACACTTCAAGCAGATCAGCATCACCCCGAGCTACATCGTGCTCGCGGTGCTCTATGGTCTATCGACTTTGATCGTCCCGTTTTCGGTGCAAGTCCTCGTTAACAACCTGGCTCTCACGGGGCTCTGGCTAAGCGTTTTAGCTTATCTGGTTACGATCACACTCGTGCTCGCTGCCGCGATGACGGTAAAGTACTTCCAAATTGTGCTCGTGGAATTCATGCAAAGGCACATCTTCTTTCGTGAAGTGGCCAAATGGCAGAGACACGTGTCTCCGGATGAAATTCGCAATCCCTACTTCTTCGAAATTTTCAACATGATGAAGAGCTTCCAAACGGTGATCGGTGACGGAGTCGATCTTGGACTCCGCATTCTCTTCGGCGGTCTCGCGTTGCTGTTCATTCATCCGGCCTTCATCGGGCTTCATGTCCTGTTGATTCTCTCGTTCTTCGTTCTTCGCTGGCAGGGGCGCGGTGCTATCGATTCATCCCTCATCGAATCGAACGCGAAGTACGATTTGTATTATGAGATCGAGCACAATCAGTGGTCGCACAACAAGCCGCTGGTAGGCGATTACCTCGTCAAGCGCGATGATCGATTCGGATTTATCAGACGACAGACAATGACGATCCATTTCACCTACGTCGCTCTTCAGGTTCTCCAACTCGCATGGGGCGTCTACCTCGTTCAGGCCAACCAACTCGCCATCGGAAACCTCGTTTCCGCGGAGATCATTCTCTCCGGGATCCTCTACAGCTACTCCGAAGTTCCGAAAATGCTCGAAGGCTTCTACATGTTTGAAACGGCTTGTATCAAAGTTGATTCGATCAAAGATCGGCCACCAAAAGATGCCATGGTGATTCATGAGCATTGAAATCAAGAAACGCCTGACTCCACCGATCGTCGTTCGTCCGCGCATGGCGCTAGTCGGGATCGCGATCGTCGTCATCGTGCTTCTTCTTCCTTGGTCGATGTTCTCGACCGGAACAGGTCGTATTACGGCTTTAAATCCCAACGAGAGACTCCAAGAGATCACGGCGCCGGTCGACGGGTTCGTCGATAAGTGGCACGTGCGCGAGGGAATGCGGGTCAAAGAAGGTGATCTGCTGCTCGATCTCGTGGATACGGATCCATCCTACCTTGAACGTCTACGTACCGAACTCGAGGCGGCGAGATCGGGCGTCGAAGAGGCCCGGCTTGCTTACGAGACCGCGAAGATCAATCTGGATCGCCAGCAAAAACTTTTCGCTGAAGGCTTGAGCTCCCGAAAAGAATACGAAAAAGCGAAGATCGAAGCCGCAAAGTTATCGATGGAGCTCGCAAAGGCTACGGCCGTTTTGGTGAAAGCTGAAACCCAGGTCTCGCGTCAGACGACTCAAAAAGTTCAAGCACCGAGAGACGGAACAATTCTCCGGGTCCTCCACGGCGAGGGAAATTTTCTGGTGAAATCCGGCGACGTCTTAATCGTCTTCGCCCCTGAATTAAGATCGATTGCCGTCGAGAGCTGGCACATCGGTAACGATCTTCGTTTTTTGCAAAAAGGGCAGATTGCGAGAGTTCAGTTTGAAGGCTGGCCCTCTGTTCAAATTCCCGGATGGCCTTCGGTGGCGATCGGAACATTTCGAGGAAGAGTCGAGATCGTCGACTACGCGAGCTCCTACGCGGGCAAGTTTCGTGTCTTGATCGTGCCCGATGAACCGTGGCCGTCGGATAAATTTTTGAAACTGAACGCGACCGCGCGGGCGATGATCTCCCTGGGTACAACGACAGTTGGCTACGAGATCTGGCGAAAACTGAATGACTTCCCGCCGTCGACCGAACCGCTTCGTGATGAGTTGAACGCTCTTTTCTCGAAAAAAGAAACGGCTAAACCCGTCAAACCTCCACAGGAAAAGCCGAGTGCTGGTAAGACGAAGTAGCCTCGCTTTAGCAATCTTATTTGTCTCGAGTCTCGCTGAGGCGGGAACGATCACGGCGGCGCAAGTCGAATCCGCGGTGAAGAATCGTTTTCCTCTCATCGAGAAGGCGCAGTTCAATGTCGAGGCGGCGAGGCAAAAGCGCTTGGCTGCCGAGGGCGAGTTCGACACGAAAATCAAAGTCAAATCCGCGAATCGCTTCGACAACAAGTACGACTACCGAGATCTAGAAACTTACGCTGAGAAGCAGCTGCCTTTTCAGGGTCTCTCGCTTTATGCTGGTCACCATCTCGGGCTCGGCTCCATTCCCGCGTACACGGGAAAGTATGAAACCGCTCCAAACGGAGAAGTCTTTGCGGGAGCGCGCCTTCCGCTATTAAGAAACCGATCCATCGACGAAGCCCGATTTCAACTCGTCGACGCCGACTTCAGGCGAGAGATTGCGACCGTCGAGCAAATCCAACAGACCAACTTCTACATGATGAAGGCTCTCTCGACGTATCAGAAATGGAAACTTGCGCAGCGTAAGCTCGACGCTCGCACGGCTCTTCTCGATATCGCGACGGCGCGACAAAAGATGATGGAGAAACAAGTTCGTCTCGGCGACGTCGAGCGTATCGCACTGGTCGATGCCAAACGTTCGCTTCTCAAGAGACAAGCCGACGTGACGGATTCACAAAATGAACTTGCGAACGTAAAGGCGGAGATGGCTCTGTATCTCCGGAATGAAGACGGCACGTCACGTGATCTGACGAACGAAGTCCCGGATCTATCGATTGAGCCTTTTCCGACCTCGTCATCGTTTAAGCTCAAGATCGAGGATCTTCCTCAAATCGCGATTCTTCGCAAGAGCCGCGAACTTCAGGACCGAGCGGTCGACTACGGACGAAATCAGCGCCTCCCGGAGTTGAATCTCGCGGCGACGACCTACCACGAACTTCCCAGCTCTCAACCGGTGGACACAACACGACTTCAGGTCGGGATCTACTTTGAGCTCCCTCTCGAAAATCGAAAAGGGCGCGGGCTTGAGGGCGAGGCTCGAGCCAAGCGCGAGGCTTTTGAGCGTCAGCGCATTTATGCCGAGTCGGAGCTCCAAGCGAGGCTTCAGCAATCCATCACGACGATGGAGGCCAGCCGCAATCGAATCGCGCTTCTCGAAGAAGAACTAAAAAGTGCGCAGATCGTCGCCGATGCCGAACGTCGGCGCTGGCGCTCAGGCGACAGCAACCTCTTCATGGTTGCCGCCCGCGAAGAAGAAGCGGCGAGCGTCGAAATTCGCCGCTGGACGGCCGAGTACGACTTCCGCGCAGCCGAAGTCGAGGCCCGCTTCACGACGGCGAGCTTCGCTCCGGCGGAATAGTCTTAGTTCAACGCCTTTCGAATCCATGCGCTCTCGATGAGCGACTCGATGTGAGCCGTGGTCATCCCGCAGGTCGGAAAGCCGTCGATGCGCATCTCTCGAAGAAAGATCTGTGTGTCCGTCACCGCTTGAATCGCACGGTAGCTCGTGATGTGAGCTGCGCTCCACGAATCGTTAAATCCAGCATCGGCTTTTTTGTGGTCGTCATCCGAGTCCGCCTGACACAGATGTGTCACCAAGGGTACGAGCTCTTGAGCTGCGATCGTCACATCAGACGCCGTGAGGAAATTCGGAAACCGCAATCGGCCGAGCTCGTCGGCAACCGCGATGGCATCGAAGCGAGGGTTGAGCAGCAGACCCGTCGCCATTGGCACCGTTTCAAAGCGACCATCACTGAAACGCAGCGCCGTTAGAATCTCGTGCAACAGAAGAGCCGCGCGATCTTTGGGCGAAGCTGACTCCCACCACGACTTTTTGATCCGGACTTCAACGGCGTTCTGACAAGCGAGGATTTCTTGAGCTGCGCTGAGCGTGATCGGATTCAAGCAAGCCGGATTTAATGCACGGTCCTCGAGATACCAGTACTTCAGGTGAGAACCCGTTGCGAGTTCGGAAATGAGTCGAGTGAAGAGCGGAAACGCGCGTGCGATCTCGGGGAGCTCAGTCGCCATCGTGGTCTCAACGACCGAGCCGTCAAGCCGCGTGCCTTGTTCGTAGGTTTGTGGATCGAGCAATGTTCCGCCGGCGCCGTTGCCTCCGCTCACGCCCTTATTTGCAAAAGCGAATGTCGACCAAATCAAGCACGCGATCAAAATGAGAATTTTCATTTCGGCTCCTGAACCGTGACGGGAAAAAATCCGAGCTGGAAAGCATAGACCTGATCTTTGGGCCCGCTGGCGTTTTGAACGGATTGAGTGAATTCAAGACGCAGCTCCGAGAGCCGACGCCGTAATCGAGGGATTTGCTTTTGGGTCACCGGAATGAGGTTGAAAGAATGTTCACGCCTCTCATAAGGCACGTTCTCGACCGAGGAGATGGACACTCGTAAAAGATCGACGATCGACTCGCGAACTTGCTCTGTCGTAATAAAATTAGAAAGCGCGACGACCGAGTCTTCGAGAAGATCGGTCCATTCGTCGCCTTCGCGTTTCAGCATTTTCTCGCGCTCCATTTTCTGGAGGATGAACTCGGTGACGTCGACATCGAGCCCCATTCGTTTAGCGACCCACTTCGCCGAAGGTGTGAAGTCGTCGAGCTTCAGAAGCTCAAGAATAGCGAGGTTGATCCAGCTCACTTGCTCGCTTGAATGCGCGTCGAGCAGTTTGAACTTCCAGCGATCTTCAGGCTGACGCCGTGGGTGTTTTGCATCTTCGATGCGCGTGTTGAAGACCGCCGCAAGTTTGCGAGCGGTCTTTAGGCCTAACTGTCGGTCGCCGCTGACGACTTTTTGAAGGGTTGAGTGTGCAATACCCCAACGAGCGGCTTGATTGCGGATCGAGAAGCCCGGCTTCGCCTGCTTTTTCTCGGACACGTAATTCCGAACCATGGACTCTAGCTGATCGAGCGAGATGACATCAAAACTCATTAAGTGTTTGTCATCAAACTCCCCAGGCGGGTCAAGCGTTCGTCACGCGTACTGTACCCAAATCACCGTTTCGATTTTGCGTACGTACACAGAGCGAGACACTCGCGGGCGCGCAGATGAAAACGATCACCGATTCCCTCAGCGAGACACTGCCAAGATGTTCGTCACTTCCTTTATGAATGTTGCCTAACAATCACCATAATTCGGCGTTAAGTCGCGGCCGCTTCGTCAAGTCAGGTCTCCTCGGGGCCGACACCTAAACTCACCTTGAGAGAGGGAGTTTTGGGTGCAGAACAAAATCATCAAAACGTGGGTCACGAGCGCCATCGCGAGCGTCTTGATTTGCGTTGGTTACCAAAACTGTAGCGGTTTCGTTGCCCTCGGTGAATCGAGCGATCTCGCAAGTCTTGGCTTGCGTGAAGGCTCGGAGGCACCCGCCAAACTCACGTGCACGGCGCCGATGAACGGAACAAGCGAAAAGACGATGCGCCGTCTCACGAAAGGTGAACTCATGAACAGCTTGGGCGATCTCTTCGGCAACGCAATCATTTCGCGATCTGATGTTCAGTCGGCGCTTCAGATCATCCCAGATCAAACAATGCCCGCAGGTTCGTTCTCAAAGTACGACAACTCCGTTCAAGATGTTCAGGGTTTGCTCGAGGTTTCGCAAAAGCTTGTCGATGCGACTTTCGCGAACGCGAGCGACATGAATACGGTCATTGGGGGATGTGCATCGGATCAAGTGGTCTGTCGTACGTCTTTGGTGGAGAAGTTCGCTCTGCGCGTGTGGCGACGTCCTCTGACAAATGAAGAAAAAGCCGACGTGACTTCGCTTGCGTCAAGCATTGGCGGAGTCGAAGGCCTCAAGTACGCGATGCTGCGAATTCTGATTTCGCCGAACTTTCATCAGCACATCGAAATCGGCGAAGAGAACGTAACCGATTCTCAGCGCCTGAAGTTGACACAGTACGAGATCGCGTCGCGTCTCTCGTTTCGACTCACCGGAACCCTTCCTGACCAGACTCTTCTTGCTGAAGCAGCTGCAGGCCGTCTCGGAAACTTGCCCGCGATCGACGTGCAAGCAAAGCGTCTTCTGCAAACGCCGTCGGCGCGAAAGTTTTGGCGCGCCTTCTTTGATCGTTGGCTTGATGGGCAGCGCATCTTGGATCCGAGTCAGACCGTTGCCGACGAGATCGGAATTTCTGCTAACGGTTTGAAATCGGAGACCCGAGAAGAGATGCTTCGGTTTACCGACTACATCGTGTTCGACAAGAAGGGAAACTTCGAAGACCTCTTCACCGACACCACGATCTTTCCCTTCACTGACCGCTTGGCGAAGCTCTTTAACACGAAGAAATCGGATGTCGGCGTTCAAAGTAACGAAGGCTTCGGCGGCGTCATCTTGCGTCCGGGTAAACTCGCTTCTGGCGGGAATTATACCGCGCCGATCACTCGCGGCGTTTACATCCAGAAGTTCATTCTCTGCGCGACTCTCCCGTCGCCATCTCCGGATATCGTG
>CAJYIL010000783.1 GCA_913774795.1 Pseudobdellovibrionaceae bacterium | reverse complement strand
TATACGTCTCGCCCGAGCGTTCGAGATCTTCACCCTTTGCATCCGGGCTATCGTCTTCAGAAAGCGTCTTCAGCATTTGATCGAACGCGGTTGCAGCTTTCGATTCCGCCTTACCGTTGAGCACCACCGTCTCGTCGTACGATGATTTTCTTCCACCGATTTTAATTTCGCCTTCGTCATCTTTCGAACTGAAACCGCGCTTCTCCCCGTTAGCGACGGAGTCGTCATTTTCCCCACTCAGCTCGCGATCGATCTGGCGAATTTTCATCATCACGACAGGACCCGAGACGGGTCCAAACAGAACGTGTTTACTTTTCGCGTTGTTCAGCTTATTTGAGGTTTTCCGGTCTGACTCTTCTGCGAAAAGAATCGTTTCTATTTTGAACGACTGGTTCATCAAAACCGGCAGCATTTCGACTTTTGGGTGAGAAAAGTTGAGCGACAACAAAAGCTTGTCGGCCTCTTTTTTCGAGAAAAGTTCGATGGCATCGTTAAGCGACGTGACGTAACGAGCGGCAAATCCTCGGCGTTCAAGAAAGTTGACCGTTGAACGAACCGAAGCTTCACGTTTCGCTAGAACGACGATCATCGAAGCGGCTTTAACAGCATCGACCGGCGGAGTCTGGTCTGGCGAAAGCGTGAGGGCTGGCGAAGCGGCGTCACTCGATGTTGCAACTTCCTGCAACACATCGTTTGCGACAGCTGAGTTTGGGTCTCGCAGATTCCCGTTTTCCACCGATGCTCCTAAAGATTTATCGGTGAAAGTGAAGATTGCCTACATGACTGGTTAAGGAAATGTTGGTCGTCCTAGAGAACTAGCTCCCCAAAACGATCCAGGTCTGTAAACGAAAAAAGGCGACCCCATCGGGATCGCCTTTCAAAATCGTCTCGTATCGAGACAATCAGCTTACTTTACGACAGTGTTGATCGCGTTTACGAGCGCGCCTTGCATGAAGAGCGAGATCAAGAATGCGAAGAGAACCAACGATTCCATGAGGGCGAGCGAGAGGATCAAAGGACCTGTGAACTTGCCCGAAGCCGCTGGGTTACGAGCGATACCATCGAGAGCCGAAGCTGCTGCTTTCGACTGACCGAGTGTTCCGCCGAGAACCGCGAGGCCCATCATGATACCGATTGCGAGAGCAACGAGGCCAAGCGAGCCAGCTGCTGCCGAGTTAACTGTTGCTGTGTGAGCTGCGTCTTGTGCGAACGCTGGAGCTGCTGCGAGAACGAGAGCGAGAACTGTTGCGAATTTCTTCATTGAGAAATCTCCTGTTGGTTGGCGGTGCTTAGTGATCATCGGCCGTGGCCATCATGACGTACACCATTGATAACATAGTAAAGACGAACGCCTGCACGAAGCTGACGAACGTTCCGAGACCGTAGAAGATCAACGGAATAATCACTTTCGTGAGATCGATGAACGTTCCCAACACGGCGTGATCGGCCGTCATGTTTACCGAGAGACGAATCCCGAGCGACAAAGGACGAATCAAGTTCGAAACGATCTCGATCGGAAGCATCAACCACGCGAGCCACCAAACTGGGCCCATGAAGTGTTTCAAGTACGCAGGCCCTGCGTGTTTGAAACCTTCGTAGTTGTAGAGAAAGAACGAGAAGATACCGACCGCGAAAGCCGAGTTGATGTTCGCCGTTGCCGACGTCATGCCCGGAATCAAACCGATCAAGTTGTTGAAGACGAGGTAGAAGAAAATCGCGCCGAAAACCGGAAGGTAAGGACGACCATGGTGACCAAGCACCATGTTGACCATTCCGTCCATGAACTCGACGAATGCTTCAAAGAGGCCCTTCAACGAAAAGCGCGATGCCGGTTGAATTGCCGCTTCACCATTTCCGAGAGCAACGCGACCAGCGATCGACACGAGCACGATGAGTGCCGTCGACAGGTACGCGGCATAAACCGGAATCATATGGTGATCGTGAGTGATGAAATTGAACCACGTAAAATGCTCGCCCACTTAAACCTCTCTTGAATCTTGCGCTAATCTCTCGCGACCCCCGACAGATTCGGGCATCAGATATGCCGTTATCAGAGTCGAAGGAATAACCGTTGCTAAACCCACCGCGAACCAACCCAAATGGATGATCGGCGAGTGCGCCACGAGATACAAAATCCAAATCAATATCGCCAACTTACTTACAATGGCGACGACGCCGAGGGCAAACTGTTTTCGGGCCAAGATTCGAGGCCACCCGAAAACCAAAATGGCGAAGTTAAAAAGCGTGAGCGAGGCTCCGGCCGCAAATGACCAGCCCGACATCGGCGACGCGAAAAACCACGCCGCAGCGGTGCCCGCGAAAGCCAGAAGCAGTTGAAAATAGAGGAGAAGTCTCATTCCCGGCTGGTATCGCCGGATTTGTCCTGTTTAGCAAGCTGTTGGACCACAATGTAAAGGTGAGTGACCCACCCAACGAACGCGAACGTCACGCCGCCCATCAAACCCCAGCCGCCCCAACCCAGGTTTGCGTCGGCCCAACGGCCGAGCCAAACCATGACGACGATGATTCCGATCAGCTCAAAACCCAGAGCCATGTAGGCGGAGGATGCTTTATTGAAGTTCACCTACAAAACCCTCACTTCTTGAGACCGCGGGCGCCCGGTTGCAGGGACTGACGCTCGCGGAGGGTTTTGATCTTGGATTCGATGAAACCCTTGCGAGGATAATCGTCTTTGATCGCTTCAAGAGTCTCAATCGCTTTCGCAAAGTTCTTCTGTTCTTCATAACAGATCGCCAAGACAAGACCGACCGTCTCTTTCTTCGCGCGTGCTGGATAACGTTTTAGCAAATCTTGGAGAGTGACGATCGCATCATCGAGCTTTTTGGTGCTCAAGTAGATGTTCGCCTTCAACATCAGCGCGTCGAAGCCTAAGTCTTCAGATGGTTTCGAGGCGAGGATTTTGTCGATCTCAACAGTCGCTTGGAAGAAGTTGTTCAGATAAAAATAGGATCGCGCGATGGCAAATCTGTATCGGCCGTCCTCTTCATGCGAATGCGGAGTCTCGAGAAGCCGCGAAAATTCGGCGATCGCCTGATCGTAGTCGAGGGCTTGCGAGAAATAGAGATCGGCGAGTTTCTTTTGAGCATCGAGCCGATCTGACTCTGACGACGCGTACAAGATCACGTGTTTATAAAACGCGATCGCTTCAGGAAACCGCTTCAGCTCATAATGAGCGAGGCGAGCCGCTTCTTGCGCCGAGCGAATCGCTAACTTGTCTTTCACGTAGCGATCGACAACGGCTTTATAGTGCTTGTAAGCGACCTCGTTTTTGCCCGCCTTCGAAGCTTCTTCCGCCCGCTTGAACTCAAGCTCTTCGGACGAAAGCGTGCACCCTCCCAGCACAACCACCAGCAGCACGACGAAGACGAAGTACCACCTTCCCAGACGAAACGCGGCGCGTTTCGTCTGGGAAGGTGGTACCGTCAGGTACC
>CAJYIL010000782.1 GCA_913774795.1 Pseudobdellovibrionaceae bacterium | reverse complement strand
AGCGAACTCGAAAAGCATCTCTCCGCGCTCGAAAAACTTGCGAACGAGTTCGTCAGCCTCAAATCCGAAGCAAACGCTGAGCTCGAAAGACGTTACCGTGAGAAACTTGCAGCCGGCTTACAAAAGTTCGCGGCCGGCGGCCAAATCGACGAACAAAGAATCGCTCAAGAGATCGTGATCCAGCTCGACCGCGCCGATATTTCCGAGGAGATTCAGCGTCTCACCGAACATGTGAAAGCGTACCGCGCGTTGATGAAAAATCCTGAGCCCCAAGGCAAGAAGCTCGATTTTTACGCCCAAGAGCTTTTACGTGAAGTCAACACGATCGGGAGCAAGTCTCACATCGCAAAGCTCACGAGTTTGGTGGTCGAAGCCAAGACCGTCGTCGAACGCATTCGGGAACAGGTGCAAAACTGTGAGTAAGCGCGGAGAGAACTTATGAAGTGTCGGATGATCATCATCGCGGCCCCAAGCGGCGCGGGTAAGTCGAGCTTCGTTGAGCGCATCTCCAAAGAGGTTCCGCGCCTGGCCGACACGGTCACCTATACGACAAGGTCGATGCGGGCCGGGGAGTCTGAGGGGCATCCCTACCATTTCGTAACCAAAGAGAAGTTCCTTCGTCTGCGGGACGAAAACTTTTTCGTCGAGTGGGCGGTTGTGCACGAGAATCTTTACGGAACGCCGATGTACCAACTCGAAGAAGCCTGGAAGCGTGACCAGGTCGTCATCATGGACGTCGACGTGCAGGGCGCGGCGACTTTCAAACGTAAGTTCCCGGATGCGGTCTCGATCTTCATCGTTCCGCCCTCGATCGAGGAGCTCCGACGCCGTGTCACAAAGCGAGACGGGCGCATTCCCCCAGATATCGACGTGCGCATGAAAAACGCTGAAAACGAAATTAAGCGGGCCTCAGAGTTCGACGTGAAGATCGTCAACGACGATTTTGACAAATCTTATCGCGAGTTTAAGAAACTCATTGAAGATTTGCTGGCCCGCGCCTAATAATAGTTTTCCTTAAAAATCGCCCCTAGAACTGAATTCAGAAGAGGTATTTCGCATGGCTCGCGTGACGGTCGAAGATTGCTTGGATAAGGTTGATAACCGCTTTGCACTCGTTCTTCTCGTCTCCAAGCGCGCAAAGCAGCTTCTCAAGGGCTCTTCGCCAACAGTCACTGCGAAAAACAACAAGTACATCGTCAACGCCCTCCGTGAAGTCGCGGCCGGCAACGTCTTCTTCGACAAACAGAACCAAGAGTCGTCAGATTCAGGTTCGACAAACCAGCCTTCGTAATAGAAGACATCACCTAGGCTTTTGGGCCTGATCCAGAATCAGTTCAATCGCGTCTAAATTTTGAAAATCACAGCGCTTCTCAGCTATCCTGATGCTTGAGAGGCG
>CAJYIL010000781.1 GCA_913774795.1 Pseudobdellovibrionaceae bacterium | reverse complement strand
GATCGTCGGGATCGAGCTTTAGTTTCGAGATGACTTGTAGTGCGACCGCGATCGACATTTCCTGTTTACCTGACAGTATGCGGCTCAAGGCCGACGGGTGCGTCTCCAAAAATTTGGCGAACGCCCGCATCGAATACTTCTGATTTTTAGCCTGACGTCGACGAAGTTCGTCGGCGACAAACGAGATATGAAAAGGAAAAGGCATCGTAGGCAAAACGTACCACGAAGCTTATCAATCGAGACCTACGACAATGAACTCAACTGCAAAGGTTGTTGAAATTTTCGTCTACACCGAAGCCCACCTTCCGTGGTGAGGAAGTAGCTGGGAAAATCACTTTCTCCGCGAAAACCGTGCTGTCTGCGGATTCCGTGCGAGCCCTCTGCGAATTTT
This sequence comes from Pseudobdellovibrionaceae bacterium, assembly GCA_913774795.1. Taxonomy (GTDB): domain Bacteria; phylum Bdellovibrionota; class Bdellovibrionia; order Bdellovibrionales; family JAMPXM01; genus CAJYOV01. The sequence goes on along the minus strand of CAJYIL010000781.1, from coordinate 4,208 downwards.
AAATCAGTAAAAAGAGTGACGACGTTTCCTCCGAAAAAGTTCGCACGCTGCGGCGTCAAAAGCACTTTCCCAGCGGTTATCGGCTCGGCCCGAGAAAATGAATCAACGTGAGACGGCCAAACAGCCGAATTCGCACTGAAAGCGTTTAGACTTCACGGTTTTTTCACACGCGACCGCGATCCTCTGATCAACGGAGGAACTCTCAATGTTCAAACAACCCAACGCACTTGCTCTCAAGCTCGGCATTCTCGCGCTCCTGCTTTTTATCTCAGCCATTCCTCGCTCATTTGTTGATTCGCTCGTCGAAGAACGACGCGCGTTTGAACAGAGCGCGACAAATTCCATCCTCTCTTCGTCGCACGCGGCGCATGGAATCGGCCAGACGACCTTGACGGTGCCATATACGTTTAGGACGTGCGCGATGAAAGAGGGAAAGAAGTTCTGTGAAACGAATCCGCTAGAGAAGAGTTTTCTCCCTAAAAAAGTGAACATAGTTTTTAAGGACTCAATCGAACTGCGAAAACGCGGGATTTTTAAAATCCCGGTTTACAAGGGCGATCTCCAGATGAGCGGGGAGATCGTTCTCCCACCAGATGTTGATCCGCAAATCAAAGACGAGTCGATCACGCCGCGAGCACAATCGCTGACGCTCGGATTCACTCATGCAGAGGCTATGAGCGATTTCAATGTCACGATCAACGGTGAAAAAATAGATGCCGAGCGCACCTCGACGGGCTTGAAAGTCGAACTTCGCGATCAGACTCTCAAGCCTGGCGACCGATTGAGATACACCGTCTACGCGCGTCTCGATGGATATGGTTCGTTTACTGTCGCGACCGAAGCTCGCGAGCTTGAAGTCGATATTCAATCTCAATGGCCTCATCCAAGTTTCTCTGGTCAACTCCCTCGTGATTCAAAAATCACCGACGCGGGATTCTCTGCGCACTGGAAACTCATGCAAGCGAGCGCCGCCCAGTCGATCGTGACGAGTTACATCGAGCCGGTGAACGTCTACACGCAAGTCAGTCGCTCACTCAAATACGGGATGCTGATCACGCTTCTTTGTCTCTCAGTCGTATTCTTGATGGAGACTTTGGCAGGCTTGAAAATTCAGGCGATGCAGTACTTCTTGATGACGCTCCCTCTCGCCTGCTTCTACGTGCTTTTACTTGCAGGTTCTGAGCACATTGGCTTCAACGTTTCATACGCGATAGCGAGCGCACTCGTGGTCGGCCTTTTGTTTATCTACTTGAGCGGTGCAGGGGCGACAAAAAAGCAGGCGTCGATCTTGGCAGTGTCTCTTTCGGCTGTTTACGGACTTATCATGTCGATGCTGATGTCTGAAGATTATGCGCTGCTCATCGGAGCTCTCACCTTGTTCGCTTGCCTTGCGACCTTTATGATCATGACAAGAAAAGTGAACTGGTCAGCTTTGCGTGCACCAAAGGAAAGTCATGAGCTCGCTTAACATCCTCGCGGTCGAAGACGAATCCTCGATCGCCGATAACGTGCGCGTCGCCCTCAAATCCGAGGGCCTCACGCTCACTCACGTCAAAACCGCGCGGGAGGGACTTGCTCAAGTCCAGACACAAACGTTCGGTCTCGTTATCCTTGACGTCGGGTTGCCGGATGAAACCGGCTTCGATCTCTGCAGAAAGATTCGTAAGATTTCAGAGGTCCCGATTCTTTTTCTGACGGCGAGATCCGAAGAGATCGACAAAATCATCGGCTTCGAACTTGGCGCCGATGATTACCTGACGAAACCGTTCTCACCGAGAGAACTGAGCGTGCGGGTCAAAGCGATTCTCAAACGGGCTTCACCGAAGAGCGAGTTTGTGAGCTATGGCCCTCTCAAGATCGATACCGAGAAGTTCAAAATCACTCTAGGCGGAGAGCCGCTTCAGCTCTCCCGATATGAATTCAAAATTCTAGAGCTCCTCGTTAAGAGGCCCGGAGTGGTTTTCTCACGTCAGCAATTGATGGAGTTGGTCTGGGAAGATCCTGGCATGAGCATGGACCGAACTGTCGATGCACATATCAAAACGATTCGCGCGAAACTCAAAGAAGCACGGCCAGATTTGAACTTGATCGAAACACACCGCGGACTCGGGTATTCCTTGAAAGAAGTATGAAAGTCAGAACAAAGCTCCTCATCGCGTTCGTTCTCTTGAGTTGTTTCTGTACGACACTCGTCGCCTACCGGTTCTACAGCGAAATGCGACCGCACTTCCTCGAAGCGGTCGAGCTGACACTGATCGACACGAGTCGTGTGCTCGCCTCGCAATTAGCGGTCGAGGCTCGAAGAGATCAGCGACTGCAAACCGCAACGCTTAAGGAAGCCGCCCAAGAACTTGTGAATACGCATTTCCCAAGACGAAACGGTTTCGATCGTCCCAACTCACTCCGCATTTACGTGACCGATGATCAAGGTGTCGTTGTCTTTGACTCGCAAAACGAGTTCGAGGGCCGCGATTTTTCTCAGTGGCGAGACGTCAAGCTTACGCTTCAAGGTCAGTACGGAGCACGAGCGACTCGACTCAACCCCGATGATCCGCGAACGTCGACCCATTTTGTGGCAGCACCGATTACGGTGAAGGGCCGCATCGTCGGCGTGCTTTCGGTGGGTAAAACGGTGGAGAGCGTGAATGGATTTTTGCAAAACGCACGTCTCCGCATCGCAGCCATCTTTGCACTCTCGATCCTCGCGGCTCTTATCTTAAGTGCGCTGGCATCGATGTGGATTTCAAAACCGCTGATGCGACTTGAAAACTATGTCCGAAGTCTCAGGACTCAGCAGCCCGAAACTTATCCTAAACTCTCGAGCGATGAGATCGGTTCGTTGGGGCAGTCGTTCGAGCAGCTTCGACGCGAGCTTGAGGGCAAAACGTTTATCGAGCAGTACGTTCACAACCTGACTCACGAGATTAAATCACCGCTGACCGGTATTGTCGGAGCCGCCGAGATTCTTCAGCGTTCCGATGTGAATGATGTCGATCGCGCAAAACTTCTCGGCAATATTCAGAGCGAAGCGAGGCGGCTTGAAGATATCGCGCAAAAGCTCCTTGAATTGGCCTCACTGGAAGCCCGCGCACCGCTGGCAGAGAAAGAAGCTTTCGATCTCGATCTTCTGGTCGATGAAGTCGTCGATAGCTTCGAAGCATCGGCAAAACTCAACGAGGTCGAGCTAAAAACATCATCATCCGGCGTCACGATCGTCGGCGAACGTTTTTTGATTTGGCGAGCCCTTGCCAACTTAGTTCAGAACGCGATCGACTTCTCGCCTCCGCGATCGGTCGTCAGGATCGACGTCGTCAATGACTCAGACATCATACTGACCGTCGCCGATCAGGGTGCGGGTATTCCAGAATTCGCTAAAGCCCGTGTGACCGAACGATTCTTTTCGATGGAGCGGCCGCGCACAGGGAAAAAGAGCTCCGGTCTCGGCCTTAGTTTCGTTAAAGAAGTTATGCGGCTTCACGGAGGCCTCTTGAAAATCGTGAGTTCCGAGGCCGGCACTAAAGCGAGCCTCCGCTTTCCGAGAACTTAGTACATCGCGATTTCTTTTTGAGCACCGCGCGCGGCGAGGTTGTGAAGGGATTCGTGAGCGATCGCGAGTTTCGAGAGAGCGAACGCTCCGAGTGCAAGACTCAGATCGCGCACGATGACGTCGTAAAAGCCGCCGAGCAACAGCAAATTCAACACGATGACGACCAACCAAGCGCTGACGATGATCCCAAACCAACGCGGCTTTGCGAAGACACCGATGGCCGCGACGATCTCGATAATCCCTGACAACTTCATCAGCGAGCTTGCATCGAGACCGGTGAATCGCAAGACGACCGGAGCTGCAAACTGATCCCAGTTCGTCAAAACGTGGAAGAACTTATCGACACCCATGATGAGTGGAACAAGGACAAAGGCAGCATAAAGGCAATAGTAAGCCGTCGTTACCGCCGAGGTCTCCGACGCCTTCCGCTCAGGCACCAGATCTTTTGTTCTCATCGAGTCATTCATTGTTAGTGTCGCCATAGGAGTCTCCTTCAGGCCTCAATTGTAACGGGCCAAGGTTTCGGGAAGGTCGGTGAAGCGTGCATTTTCGGTCACGCCTCAGGTTCAGATGTGCTTTGATGACTCACATCAACGGGAGGGAGAGTCTTTGCTTACAGAAGAAGATTGGTGTCTTGATCCTTCGACGTGCCCAGGTTTTC
>CAJYIL010000780.1 GCA_913774795.1 Pseudobdellovibrionaceae bacterium | reverse complement strand
CTTCTTCAAGACGTTTCCGAAAGTTCGCCGCATGAAGAATCGCGAAGAGAAGCGCAAGTTTCTCGTCGCGCAAGTGCACACCGATGCCCGCCGCCTGCTCGACGATATCGGTTTCGAAATCAAAGTCGTTGGCTACGATGAGAACGTCGAAAAGGGCCGCAATTATCTCATGGTCGGGAACCACCTCTCCTACATGGATCCATTCATCCTCGTGGCCGTTCATCCGTCGCTCTTCGTAACTTCGGTCGACATGCGCGAGACTCCAGTCCTTGGGCAAATTTGCGAAATGGCCGGCTGCATTTTCGTCGAACGCCGCAATCGCACGACGATCGAAAAAGACATCGCCGAGATGACCGAGTCTCTTCAATCGGGCATGAACGTAACGATTTATCCCGAGGGTCGCGCGACCGACGGGCGCGATGTGTATCCGTTTAAAAAATCGCTCCTCATGTCTGCGGTCTTTGCGGGCGTCGATATCCTGCCGGTCATGATCAAGTACGTCGATATGGACGGCACTCCGGTCACTTTCGAAAACCTCGACGAAATCGCTTGGCACGGAGACATGACCTTCGGCGGCCACTTCTTGAACCTCATGAAAAAGAAAAAGGTCACGTGCGAGCTTCATTTCTTGAAACCGATCAAAGTGACGAAGGACTCCACGAGAAATGATCTCTCGGAGCAGGCGCGAACCGCGATTCGCGAGGCTTACATGGCGGGCCGTTGAGTGTTACTGGCTTACTCTGACGAGATGACGTGTCTAAACGTCCACTCGCTAGAGCAACCCATCACGAGTGTATCAGACCGTGTCGTTCGCGTGTTTGCGAACATGCTCTCGCAAAATTTCGGCGAAGCTTTCTTTCTTCTCTTTGCGTGAAGCCGCAGAGTTGGCAGTCGTGCGGTCGTAGAGGAGCCCTGTTGAGTTCGTTTGAACTTGAGCACGATAAGACCCAATCGCGCGAGACGCGTATGTGCTTGGCATGATCACCTCCGAAAACCAGTTTCAGCGGGAAAGCCGCTCGGAGCTTGAGAGACGCGTTTAGAAACCTTGTGCTCTCTCGCACAAATTTCAGGGCGTCGGTCGAGGTCTAGTCTTTAGCGCACGATCTCCGCGAGTTTCGCCAAGACCTCGTCAACCGAGATGCGTGACATGCAGTCGTCAGAGGGACAGTCGGAAGGTGCTTCGACCACCGCCACGCGATCTCCTTGCGGCCCCCAGCGGACCGCACGCTGAACGAGAACGTTCGAGAAGACACCGAGGGTGGGAACGCCGGTTGAGGCAGCCAGGTGAAGAACGCCGGTTGAAGGAGCGATGACCGCTCGCGCGTGCGCAAGCAAGTCGATGAGATCACTGCCGGAGAGTTTGCTGTTGAGCCACAGAGCCTTGTCGAGAACGAGCGGCTGCAGGTCATTGAGGATCGATGCATCTGTGTGCGTGCCGGTGATGACCACTTGGCGATCGAGGCGATTGATGAACTCACCCCATTTTTCGATCGGCCAATTCAGCGCCGACCCACTCATGCCTGGATGTACGACGTAGTACTCGACTGAAGGTGCGAGACCTGGTCGGCCAGATTTTGCACGGAGGCGGAGGGTTTGCCTCAACAACGTTCCTCGGCGAAGAGCCAGGCCGTCTTCGATCAGTCGGTAGTTGTATTCGAGCTCCGAGCACTCAGCGCGCGAGCGTTTTTGTCGAACCCCGCGATTGAGAAAGAGAAACGAATGCCACTGCGATCGAACACCGATACGAACCGGAACTCGAGCGAGCCATAAGACGAAACTCACCCACCACGGCGCGTGGAAGATCACCGCGAGATCATAGGATTTTTTACGAACTTCGCGCGCCAGACGAAGGGCTTCGAAAAACCCGATTGAGCGAGGAAATTCACGGGCGCTGCGCACGGGTTGCGCATGTTCAGTCACAAATGAAAGCCCCTTTGGGATCCACCAATCGACCGAGAGTAGGCTTAAAGAACTGTCGGTCGGAAGAGTGAGCACGAGATCGCCAATGCGATCCAGACGCACGAATAAAGCTCGACGGAAGTTCGGTGTGGGCATCGGCTTAAGGTATCTGAAAGACCTCGACCAAGCCAACACGACTTGCGCAGAGGTGACGATTGTTAGCTTCGCCGATATCCTATTTCTGTAGGGGGATTATGGGCTTCCGTCATTTTGCAGTCGCGATCACGTCGTTGACCTGTTTGGTCGGTTTGACGATTTCGATCGCAGGTTGTTCACTCGGGACAAACGATACTCCCGCCGACAAGGGTCCGTTGAAACTGACACTTCCCGAGGAAGCTTGTCTAACCCAACAAGCGATTCCGGCGATTCAGAATTACTTCGAGAGCAAAGCAAATGCCGACGAAGTCGCGCTCGCTTGGGATTGTATTTCGGGTGCGTTGATGAAATTCACAACGGCGACCCGCGGAGCAAATCCGGATTACTTTACGAATCGCGAACTCCGCACATTCCTTGAAACTTATTATCTCGCAGATTTTAAAGTGAGCGACGCCTTTTTGGCCGAGATCATGCGCGCAAAACAACTTCTGCTCGGCGGAGCCAATGACCGCTTAACGAAAGCCGAGATCGCGCAAGCGCAGCAAATCATTTTAGTTCTGCGCTCCGAAACCCTCAAACTTCTTCCGTACGTGAAGTATGTCACTCAAAAAGTAACGGTCGACGAAGCGCTCGCAAATCGGGTCGAAGCCGAAGCCGCGATCGCGCAGTTCCGTTCGTCGATTGGCGTTCTTGGGACTTTGCTGGGCCGCGGGACCGAGTCGTACTCAACACAGAATTTCGCGACGCTCGTTCTCGAGGTGAAACCACTGTTTAAAGACTGGAGCGGTCTTGAAAAAACGCTCGAGTATCTGCCGACGTTTGCGGTGATCAAGGCGCTTGTCTTGAATCCTCCCGGAGAAGCGATCGCACCTGCGGAGTGGCAGCCTCTCATGGTCGGCGCCGGCCGCGTTTACGCTTTGATTCTCCGCCAGCAGTATTTGATGGCGAAACAACGGTTGCTCACGGGCGCGGGGCTCGCGCAGCTGCGTGCCTCTTGGGACGAGGCGATCTCGATCATTCGTTCAGGTATCGAGGCTAAGAAATCCAAAGTGATCGCGTACCCGCAAATCGATGCGGCCATCGACGAAGCGATTCGACTCGAGTTCGTCCCCGAAGATTTGCGCGAGTCGACATTGAAGGGCCTCGTGCGAACGATGTTCTCGACGCTGTTTAATCCGGCGAGCAGCGGATCACGACCGAAAGTCACGGGCTTAAACGCGACGATCCTCGAGCGTATTCGTTTGCAAGGAGCTGCGTTCTTGGAGATGCAGGCTCGTTGGGATGCGGTCGAGTCGCGATCAGGATCGCCGACGCCTCCGTGGAAAACGTTCGTCACGACTTGGCAAGGGCTGCCGGCCGCATCGACGCCAGTCGCGGTAGCGGCCGCCGCTGATATCACGAAGCTCGTCACGCTCGCGTCGCCACTCTCTTATCGCGATAATGGCACCGTCGTTTTTGATAACCGGCTGTCGTACCTCCCGATGAATGAAAAAGCGTTCACGCGGTTGAATTGGCAGAGCGTCGCCACTCGCTTGCTTGTTCAAGGTTATGCAACCGATGCAGCAGCAAACAAATTTTCAGGTTTGAAAGACACGCAAGTGAAAGCGTTCTTCAAAGACATCGCGGCTCTCGGTTTTGATCTCCAGCTCCTCGAACCCAAAGACGACGATCTGTGGCGTACATCGTTCGATGAGTCGAACATGTTCATGCTCTCGGCCGTTAACGACGACTTCATGTCTTACAGCGAAGTCTATGACTACCTTGCGTATCTCTTGGGCGGCGGCGTGATGAGCTCGCGTATGTACAACGAAGCTCTCGAGCGTTGTCCTCGTGTCGGTGTCGATGGATTTAATCGACCGACCATGGACATCAACTGCTTCCGTGCGCGATACGGTCAAAAGTACGCTGAAGTTCACCAAGAACTTCCTTGGTGGGTGAAGACGCAAAAAGATGCGGGAGTGAATGGCTGGGATGCGATGGAAACGAATCTCGAGAAAGCCGCTCGTACGAACGGCTTCAGCAGTGATCCGATTTCAACTTCAGACATCACGCGGATGACGATGGTTCAGCAGTATATCGAATCGTTGTACGTGCGTTACGATGCAAATCGCGATGGATTGATCGACTACAACGAGGCGCAAAACGCGCTCCCGCTTTTCAAGGCGTTGCTCGTAAAAGCTTCGGGCTTTACGTCGGACAAAAAGATCAACGCGCTTTACATGTATATCTTGAAGAACGGGAAAGCGCCGACGTCGTTGGGCGATAAAGCAAGCTTCTTGATCTGGACACTTTTCCCAGACAAGTGGAAAAAGGTCACTGCAGACCGTCTTAAGCTTCTGCAAGTGGTGGGAGCGCTAAAGAGTGCGTCGGCCACGGCGGCGGCAACGGCCGCGGCTACGGTGACTCTTCCGGTCGAAGGCGTCACCGTACCGGTGAATCCGGTCGCTCAGTAATTTTCAAACGCGCTGATTTGTGCGTCGAGAATGGCGATGGACTTGAGCCAGAACTCAGGCTTCGTGAGATCGACGCCCAAGTGCTTCATCGCCAAGTCTTCGGCCGTCATACGGCCGGTATCTCTTAGAAGAGCGTTGTACGCGGGCCAAAATTCGGGGCCGCGCTCGGCTTTCAAAGCGTAAATTCCGAGAGCGAACAATGCACCGAACGTATACGGGTAATTGTAGAAGCTGACTTCGGCGATCGAGAAGTGCGCCTTCGTCATCCAGAAGAGTTTGTCGTTCTGAGTGAGCGTATCTCCGTACCAAGAACTCCACGCATCGTTCATGAGTTCACCGAGTTCATCGGCACTCACGTAGCCTTGCTTGCGGCGTTCGTAAAACTTCGTCTCGAATTCAAAACGCGCCGGAATATTGATAAGGTAAGCTGCTGCGGATTCGGCGTTCTGGTACGTAATCTCGATGGCAGCCTGTCGATTATTGCCGGCCTTTGCGACGAGATGATCAGCAAACGCGGTCTCGCCGAAAATGCTCGCGGTTTCGGCGAGCGTCATCGGGTACATCTTCGCCGGGAAAGGCAGATCACGCATGACCCACGAGTGGTACGCGTGACCGAGTTCGTGCGCGAGGGTTCTCACGTCATCGAGTGATCCCATGTACGTTTGGTAAACGCGCGGCGAATTTGATTTTGCGTACTCGGTTTGAAAAGCGCCCGGGCGTTTGTTCGGAAGCTGACGACCTTCGATCCAGCGGTTCTTCTTCATCGTCGAGACGAAGTCACGGAGATCGGGGTGAACTTCGTCGAAGGCTTCTGAAATAAGACCGAGACCTTTTTCGAACGTGAGGCGTGAATCGTGCGCATCGGTCTTTGCGGGAGCGAGCAAGTCCCAAGGATCGAGTTTGGCTTTGCCTTGGTTTTTTGCGAGAGCCCGGAGCGCTCTCCTGCCAACATCTTTTTGCGAGCCGACGGCCGACATCATCGCATCGAGTGTCGCGCGCGAGATGCGAGCTTCGTGGAGAGACTGATCGAGGAAGTGAATTTCGCGACCTGCCGCCTTTGATCTTTGCGCGGCGAGTTCGAGTCTCCAGCCTGCAAGGGCGTTCAGTACAGTTGATGCGGCGACTTCGTTTGCGCGCCAACCTTGTTGAATGGCATGCCACGCATTTCGGCGCGTCTTTTCGTCGTTGCTTCTCAAGAGGCCGGCGGCCTCGGCGAGACCCACCTCACGGAATTTGCCGGTCGCGGGATCTTCGAAGTGGCAACGCGTGGTCGAAGCGATCTGTTCGTACATCGCGCCGAACGCGAGAGGGCCGTTGGATTTGAGGCGGGCAATCAACGCTTCTTCGGCGTCAGTGAGAAGCTGATCGGATTTCGTGCGGCGGTACCGAAGCGAGAACTCGGTCGGCTTCACGTGTGCGTGCGCGAAGTATTTTTCGAGAAGACTCTCCGGCGCGGTCATGAGAAACACGTCGACGGGCTTCACGAGCGCTTCAAGCTGACCTGCGAGATCAGAAAGTTTCATCTCGGCGGCGTGGGCTTCTTTGTTTGTTCCGTCGACGCACGAGAGACACGACGCGAACGTGCGCATATTCGAAATCAGAATCGTCGCTTGCTCTTCCATCTCGCAGATCGCTTGAAGGCGCGTGACTTGCTCCGACTCCGGGAGTTCGAAGAGACCCGTGAGCGATTCTTTGATGTGCGCGAGAATGACATCGAGCTGATGCTGATCGTACGCGAACTCATTCGACGTCAGGGATGGATATTCGTTTGAGTTATTCCAGGAGGGGCCTGAATAGTCGATTTCGGTCGGAGAAACGAAGTTCGTAGAAGTCGCCATGGGGGCAATTTAGCAGGGGATTTTCCGGATATCTAGGCAGCCGAAATCAGGATGTAAAAGCCGACCGCGAAGAAGCCAAAAGCCGTCAGCAGATAGCGGCTTGGGGCCTTCTTCTTCACGATGCATTCCAGGGTGGTCGCGAACATCGGGCCGGTGATCGTAATACCCGCTAAGCTTGCGAGATGCCCGAACTTTACGGCGTTGAGGTAGAGGAGGAGGGAGAGATAAGTTCCGCCAAAACACGCCGCCAAAATCAGGAGGCGCGTCTTCGCGGGCCAGCGTGTGAATCCTGAAATCAACGGAAGCGGTTTGAAAAGAGCCATCACCGCAAAACCAATCAGGGCTCCGAGGCAGCGGTAGAAGTGAGATTCGACCGGCGTCATCGCTTGCGTCGATTCGAAGGCGGTGCGGGTGATCAGAACTCCGCAGGCATCCAGTGTGACTCCGGCCAGAGCGAGAAGAAGACCTGCGATCGCCCAATTTTTGTGAGCTCGGTAGTTCTCGAGACTCATCGTGAAAAGGCACGCGATCATGAAAAAGACCGCGATGAGTTTGGTCGGATTCAGCTCCTGATTGAAGAGAAGGTGCGCACCGATGCCGGTGATGATCGGTTGAAAGCCGTAGAGCATGAGAGTTCGGGCCGCACCGAGTTTGGTGAAGGCCTTAAGCAAAAACAGATCGGCGATGTTGAGGCCGATGAGTCCGCTCGTGAGGAAGAGGGCCACGACTTTGGGTTCGGGGGTGTGCCATCCGCCCATGAGCGGGAGCGTGAGAATGAGGAGCACGAATGCGAAGAGGCATTTGAAGCAGTTCATCCACAGGACCGACACGCGGCTTGAGAACTCGGCGTACACGAGAGAGCTCGCGGAGAACGCGAGCGTTGATCCGAGGGTGAGAAGAAGAGCGTAGTGTTGCGGTGTCACGGGTTAGTTGACTTCGAGATCGACCACGTGGATTTGCGGGAATTCTTCGACGAGATCTTGTTCGAGTTTGTTGATCTCGCGGCCGACGACGCGAACCATGCGCTCAGCAGTTTCGAACAAGATGTAGGTTGGATCTTCTCCGTCACGAATGCGGCCCGCATCTCTTTCGATTTGTTCGCGAGAGATGATGATGCCGCCGTGGAATTCGATTTCGAGAGCCAAACGCAAAGAGCCGGGAGCCATGACGGCTGTCTTCATGCTCACGACGCGTTCAACAGAGGGATAGGCTTGCAAGTATTCGCGAATCGCTTCTTCTTCGTCGACCGATGCACTCACACCCATGAGGATGCGGCCGTTGGCGATGGCGAGCATGACGGCCATCACTCCTAAGAGACAGCCGACGATGATTGCGCCGATCGCATCCGGGAACGGCGATTGAAGTTCTCGCGAGAGATAGTACGAGATGAACGCGACGAAAACGCCGGTGACCGCGATCGCGTCTTCGAGAAGAACGGCGACTCCGGTCGGATCATCTCCGTGAATCACGTATTGCCAAAACGGTCTTTCACCTCGAGCTTCGTTCACCGACTTAAATGCGATGAAAAGCGTGTAGCCTTCGACGAGCAAGCTTAATCCCAAGACGATCAGCGGAATCGGGCTATCGCTGACCGGATCATGTTTGTCGGCTTCTAGGAATTTGCTCAAGCCATGGTACGTCGTGAAACCGAAGCCGACGAAGAAGATGCCCATCGCGCTAACGAGGTTCCAGATGTAGCGCGCACGGCCTTTACCGAATGGGTAAGCCGCAGTCGGTTTGCCTTCTCCGTGGCGAATGCCGACGAAGAGCAACACTTGGTTTAACGTGTCGGCGAGCGAGTGAATGGATTCAGCGAGGAGCGATGGCGAGAAGGTGAGCGCCCAGGCAACGAACTTCGCGGCCGTAACGAGACTGTTTCCGATAACGGCGGCTAAAACCGCGCGAAGGGATTGATCGGCTTTGATCGTTCTCACGCGCAAACTCGTGTAGTGGCAGGGTCAGGGTCCATGGGCTCCTTTTGGGTCGACTCCGATGGTAACGTGCTTCTTCGCGGGGGTGTACAGGTTCGCTCGGGTTTGCGCGCTGTGCGTTGTGTGGTCGTCTGGACCTTCGCCGAGGGCGGCAAAGCGAGCGCGCCCCTTACGCCTAAATGTTCTTCCCGTACGAAACTTCAGCGGCGTGGAGTTTGGCCGGAAGAGCGGTGCGCACAAGCGGGCGCACGTCTTGAGCCTTGATATTGTACACACCTTGGTGGCATTCAAGCCAGCCGTCGACCTCGAGCAGGGGTTGTCCCATGATCACGAGGCGGCAGCGCGCGTAGATGTCAGGTGTGATCACGACATTCATGATGCCGGTTTCATCTTCGATCGAAGCGAAGGCCATGCCTTTGGCGGTCGGAGGTTTCTGCAAAAGGCTGATGAGGCCCGCAACTCTGAGCGGAGTGCGATGCTTGAACTTCTTGAGATCGCCAGCACGGATGTAACGCGTGCGCGACTGTTCAAGCTGCGGTCGCAAGACCGCCATCGGATGTGACTCGAGCGAGAACCCTTTCGTTTGGTATTCGCGCTGAATCTCTTGCCACTCATTCTCCGCCGGTACCTCTTGGGTTTCGAACGTGAGACGGTCGTCATCAAGGCCCGACTGTTCGCCGAAGAACAAACTTTTCTCGTCAAAGTTGAGCCCTTGAATCACCCACATCAGTTCGCGCGGCGATGTGCCCGCACCTTGATTTGAGTGATCGAGTTGATCGGTGACGCAAATCGATTGCAGGGCTCCGGCCGCGGCCAAGCGAATGAGCGTCGATTTCGGGAGTCGCGTTCTCCGGATGAAATCGGTGAGGCTTGCGTAGAGACCGCCGCGCTCTCGTTCTTCGACGAGTCTTGCGACGTGGGCTTCTTTGATGCCGTAGACGGAGTTGAATCCCACGCGCACATCGAGTGGCTTCTCCGCGAACGTGATGCGTTCGTCGGCGAAGTTGAATGATTGAAGCGGATCATGCCGCGGACCTTGCGGTTTATCGATCGAAGGAAGAGGCGACGGATAATGGTCGTCGCTGTTTCGTTCGCGCATGACGTACTCCCAGTGTGACCACTGCACGTCGAGTGGATGAAACTTAACACCGTGTCTCTGGGCGTCGGCGATGAGCTGCCGTGGAGAATAGAATCCCATCGGTTGAGAGTTGAGAAGCGCACACGCGAAGAGATCGGGGTGATGCATCTTCAAGTAACAGCTGATGTAGGTGATGAGCGCAAACGAAGCCGCATGGCTCTCCGGGAACCCGTAAGACGAGAAACCCTCGATCGTTCTGAAAATTTGCTCCGCGTACTCTTGTTTCACGTCGTTGGCGAGCATGCCGTTGATGACTCGTTGTCTTAAGCCATCCATCACCGGCTTTTTCTTCCAGGCGCTCGAGACGACGCGTCTGAGTTCATCGGCTTCTCCGGGCGTGAAGCCGGCGATCTCAACGGCGATCTGCATGACTTGCTCTTGGAACAACGGCACTCCGCACGTCTTCTTTAAAATCGGCTCGAGTTTTGGATGTTCGTACGGGATGGGTTCGTTGCTGTGGCGGCGTTTGAGATACGGGTGCACCATTCCGCCGACGATCGGTCCCGGTCTCACGATCGCGACTTCGATGACGAGATCGTAGTACTGCCGTGGTCGTAGGCGAGGAAGGAGCGACATTTGCGCACGAGATTCGATCTGGAAGACGCCGATGGTGTCGGCTTCGCAGATCATGTCGTAGGTGAGTTTATCTCCGTGCGGGAATTGCGACATGTCCCAGTGGGTGTCGCGATGTCGGCGTAAGAGATCGATGCACTTCTTAACGGCCGTGAGCATGCCGAGCGAAAGCATGTCGAGCTTCATGAGGCCGAGCGTGTTGATGTCGTCTTTGTTCCACTGGATGACGAAGCGTTTGTCTTTGGTTGCACTCTCGATCGGGACGATGTCTGACAGTGGTTCGTTGCTAATGACGAAGCCGCCCGAGTGAATGCCCAAGTGTCTCGGGAATCCTTGCATCGCAAGAGACAGATGCAAAAGTTTTTGGAATTGGCTTGGCG
>CAJYIL010000779.1 GCA_913774795.1 Pseudobdellovibrionaceae bacterium | reverse complement strand
CGGGATCAATTTTGATTCTCGTCGGCGACTTCTTCCTGACCAAACTCATCTTCATCGTGGTGGGCACATGACAAACGAAGTCGTTGCCGAATTCCGCAATTTCAAGAAGAGCTTCGGAACAAAAGTCGTTCATAAAGGAGTTTCGTTCGAGCTTCACAAGGGTGAATGCCTGGGACTTCTCGGGGGATCAGGCCAAGGTAAATCCGTGATCTTGAGATCACTGATCGGTCTCGAGAAACCAGACTCTGGCCAAGTCTTCGTCGACGGCGAAGACATTGTTCCGATGAACGAAGAACAACTCATCGAAGTTCGAAAAAAAGTCGCATACGTATTTCAGAACGGCGCTCTTTTCGACTCGATGTCGGTCTACGAAAACCTCGCTTATCCGCTGAGAGCCCACACCAAGATGACCGAAGACGAAATCCGCGACCGCGTGATTTCGCAACTCGCCGAGTTTGGTCTTCAAGGAAACGAGCTTCTATCGCCAGCCGATCTGTCGGGCGGTATGCAAAAGCGCGTCGGCCTCGCTCGCTCGATCATCATGCAACCGAAAGTGGTTTTGTACGACGAACCGACAGCGGGTCTCGATCCGTATAACACCATTCGCATTCAAGAAATGATTCTCGGCCTAAAAGAAAGAGGCGTCTCTGGCATTTTCGTCACGCACGATATGCCGAGCGCGTTCGCTGTTTGCGACCGCATCGCTCTCTTGCTCGAAGGAAAAATTCAGGCTGTCGGAACGCGCGAGCAACTCGAAGCGCAGCCCGACAGCAAGCTCACTCGTTTCGTTAAGGGACTCGAAGTATGAAACAATCGACGAAACTCGAATACAAAGTCGGCCTCTTCATCGCCATTGGCGTTCTCGTCTTCATGGTCACGATCTTGATGCTCGGAGCAGATAAGACGCTCTTCACCCGCTACGTGCATTTGAGAGCGCGCTTCACGGAAGTAAACGGTCTTTTCCCAGGTTCGGTCGTGAGCCTCGCCGGCGTTCCCGTCGGCAACGTGCAAGAGATCACCTTCGTCCAAGGTGAAAACAAACTCGAGCTCGATTTGAAAATCGATCGCGCCGTGAAGAATCGACTCAACCAAGGCATGATCGCCGAAATTCGCACCCAAGGTGCGCTCGGTGACAAGTACATCTTCCTCAATCCCGGAAAGCCGGGCGCAGCCGAACTCCCCGACGGAGCGCTAGTCCAGTCGAACGAAGA
>CAJYIL010000778.1 GCA_913774795.1 Pseudobdellovibrionaceae bacterium | reverse complement strand
CCATCATGCCGTCGTGATAAAGCTTCGGCATCGAGAACAGACCACCCGCGGGCAACGACTTGCCTCCGTACGCGATGACTTTCCCGCCCTTGATCATGTCGTAGATGAACGGATGAGTTTTCAGCTGTTGAAGCATCCGGTGCGGATCAAACAATGGATCTTGCGTATCGAGATAACCAACGAGACCGATAATGATCTGATCGTTCGGCAAAGTGTAAATGAAAGTTCCGCCGACACCTTTTCTAAACGGGAAGCCAAGCGTGTGAATCACATGCCCCGGCTCAACCGTTCCCGGCTGACACTGGATGATCTCTTTCACACCCAACTCATAAACGTCGGGATTGCGACCTTCCATCAAACCAAGATGATTCGAAACTTTCTGGAAGAGCGACCCACGCGTCCCTTCCGCGAAAATCGTGAGCTTCGACTTCATCAATAAGCCCGGCTCGAAGTTCCCTTTGCGATTGCCATTCTTGTCGAGACCCTTGTCGCCCGTTCGCACGCCAACAACTTTGCCGTCTTCGTACAGGCACTCAACCGCGGCGAATCCCGGGAAGACGTTCACGCCCTTCGCTTCACACTGCTGAGCGAGCCAACGATTCAAACGTGAAACCGAAACGACGTAGTTACCGTGGTTTTCGAACGGAGGAGGAGTGACCGGAGCTTTGATCTTCGTCTTCTCACCCAGCCAATAAACCGCATCGTGAGTCACCGGCGTTTCCATCGGAGCGCCGAGCTCCTCGAAATTCGGAACGAGCTCTCTTAACGCGACCGGATTCATCACCGCACCCGAAAGCGCATGTGCCCCGATCTCCGAAGCCTTCTCGAGCACGACAATCATTTGATCCGGAATCGGCTGACCTTGCTTCGAGCCCGCAGCCACCGCTTCATTATGAGCGGCGATCTGATTCGCTAAGTGGAGAGCGGCCGACAAGCCTGCAGCCCCGCCCCCGACGATCAAGACATCGACGTCCATCGTCTCGCGCTGAATTTCTTCGTTCACGGAAGTGGTATCAGAAACATGGTTCTCGTTGCTCATAGCATCCTCAGCTGTAGATGCCGCTAAGGTAGCGAAGGCTCTAGCAAATGACAATCAAATGAGACCGTCGTGACCGCTCTACCACACTCAAACATCCCGCCTAAATTTTCCTGAAATTGTCTCGCCCACTTGGGGCCAACCACTCGCCAGCAGCGACACTCGGCCTTACGCCCGTGCTCCTGCAATCGCTCTACACCCAATCTTGCAAACCGTGACCCGCGGCACTCGCGCGAATCAATCCCGCGCGTCTTCCTGCTCGACTGGCTTGGCTGCACCCGTCGCCTTCGTCACGTCCTGCGGGTAACGAGTGGGCGACGGCAGAGTCGCCTGTACCGTGAGCTCCTGTTCATCCTTACCGCCCGCATAGTGACGGCGTTTTGCCTTCTCCGCATTTTGGCGGGCCTCTTCCGAATCATCCTGCGCAAACGCCGACGAAACCGAAATCAGAACTAACGCCATCATCAAAACGCGAACTAAAGCCATCTCCACCCTCACAGACGCCGATGCGAAGCCATCGGAATTTGCGACCGCACTTTCGCGATCTTCTCTTTCGAAAGCCGCGCACGCATCACGCGCCGGTCTCCAAAATCCTCCGGTAAAGCTTCGACCACTTCTCCCCAAGGATCAACAATGATCGAATGGCCATAGGTCGACCGTGTCCCAGAGCCGCCCGCGCCGACGTGCACTCCGCCTTGGGCTGCCGCAACAACGTAAGCCTGCGACTCGATCGCACGTGCGCGGGTCAGAATCTCCCAGTGAGCCCGACCCGTCGGAACCAAAAACGCCGAAGGAATCAAAATCAAGTCGACGCCCGCTCGCGCATATTCCAGGTAAAGCTCCGCAAAGCGCAGGTCGTAGCAAATCGAAAGACCGATCTTCCAGCCCGCGACTTCGATCAC
>CAJYIL010000777.1 GCA_913774795.1 Pseudobdellovibrionaceae bacterium | reverse complement strand
GTCGAACGGCTTTCCGTCGACTGAAACATAAGAGGTCACGACAGGTAAGATATCGACGCCTGCTTCCTGCGCGGCGGTGAGAAGACCTTTCTTGAAAGATCTGATCTCGAGACCGTTCGTACTCGTGCCCTCTGGATAGATGAGGACGTGGTGTCCGCGCTTCAACGTTTCGGTGAGAACGCTCCGGTCTTGAGTCATGCGTTCGCGGTGACGGCGCTCGACGAAGATGCTGCCGCCGCTTCGGCAAAGGTGGCCCAAGACGGGGACTTGCCCCATGTCGACGCTTGTTACAAACACCGCCGGTTGCACCGACGCAAAAACAAGAATGTCCATATACGACATGTGATTGCCGACGATCAGAAACGTTTGTCGCTTCATGAGCTCGTCATCGCGGCCGATAACTTCGACTTCGAAGTCGAGAGTCTCGAGGCCGCGGCGGCAGATCGTGTGGGTATCTTGAACGGCCGTGCGGAGTTGGATGTCGCTGTCGCGAGCAAGCCACGTCTTCACGGAGCTCGCCGAAAGATGCGAAACGATTTGGCTTACGACCGACAGAGCCTTGGCGGCTGTTCTGATTGTATCGGTCGCCGCGCGTGTTGCGCGACTCGCGCGAGCCGTGACGGCTTGAACGATTGCGGGGAGGGTGGCCGCTTTTGCGAGCGGCTTCAAACTTTCGAGTGACACGCCAACAGCACGACTCACAGCTGATACCTCGCGCGGTACGCGGCCGGCATCTGCTCGATATCAAGAAGAGTGAGGTAATCGAAACAGCCAAACTCGCGATCAAGCGCGGGCTCACCGCAGACTTTTGCGTTCATCTTGAGGTAGCTCGTGAGCAAACTCGGAATCATCGCACGCGCCGCCGCACTCGCGTCGGCAACAGCGCTGGCAGAACCCACCGCCGCGCCAACCGCAACCGCCCCAGCAACCGCAGACACGCGGGCACCGGCAGCCGCCGCGCGTTCCGCTCCCTCCTGTACCAGAGCGCCGAACTCCCGCACGCGGTGCCGACCACGCGGCACCACGCCTAGCGATGTGTCGACCGCATCTGATGCGAGCAACACCCGGTGGACCGCCGCAATCTCGACCGCCGACACTGTCTTCACGCTGGTACACCCAAACATGTAGCGCGTACCGGTCACGCGCAAATACTCGGCGATCCCTCGCCATAACGCCGCGATCACGCGGCCATCGCGGTGTTCACGCGCGATGCACGCGCGGCCGAGCTCAAGCTTTTCACCCGGCAAATCGACCAAGCTGCCGAGATCAAACTCACCCGCCGAGTAAAAGCGATCGCCGTACAACGACGAGTTCATCCGATACGTTCCGACAACGGCTCCCGAAGCATCGATGATTGCCAAGTGATCGCACCGCAGATCGAGACCATCGATATCGACTCCCGACACACGGCTCTTCTGCATGTACTCGAGATGGAAAACCTGAAAGCGCAACCGCAAACAACGAACGAGTTCGTCATACGACGTGACGGTCTTAACGGTGTACGGTCCGGCCTTCAACGAAAACACGACCGATGGCTCAAACGAACGCGCACGGTGGAAAGCCAAACGCAAACCGGTTTCGAGACGCTCCAACACGACGAACCTCCTTGTTACGCAAACGGTAACGAAAGCAATGACAACGTTCGGTCAGGATTCGGTTTGAAGTCTGTTAGGCCTCTTCCATCTCGCCAAACAAAAGAGAACCATCAAGGTCAGGAGGCGCATCATGGTGACGACAGCATTGATCGGTGTCTGCTCAGGGTTCGGACAAAAACGCCAAGGCGTGGACCTTGCGCCGCAACTCATGCGCACCCAGCTCCAGCACTTTGAAGACTACGGCGACATCCATGAGTTCCACACCCAACACTCCGACCGAAACAAGCGCGCCTGGAACGTCATCACGAAACTCGAAGAGAGAGCGACCCAAGCGCTCGCGGCCAACGAAACACTTCTTACGATCGGCGGCGACCACAGCATCGCCGCCGGGAGCATCAGCGCGACGCTTGGCAAATATCCGGGCGCCCGCGTCGTTTACATGGATGCCCACGGCGACATCAACACGCCCGAGACGTCGCCGACCGGAAATCTCCACGGCATGCCGCTCGCAGCACTCCTCAACCTCTTCACGAGTCCGATCAAAAACGCGAAACTAAAACCGGAGAATCTCTTTTTCATCGGTGTGCGAGATCTCGATGAAGGCGAAAAAAAGATCATCCGCGATCTCAACATCAACCTCATCTCGGCGAAAGACGTTCGCGCAAATCGCAAAGCGGCCCTCGCCAAATTCAGAAGCTGGCTCCGAGAAAGCGATGAGCCCGTTCATTTCAGCTTAGATGTCGATGCCCTCGATCCCGCAAGTGCAAAGGCGACCGGCATTCACGTTGAAGACGGCCTGACTCCGGCCGAAGCCAAATCCTTCACCCGAACTTTGCAAAAGGAAGCCAGAGTCATCGCCGTCGACCTCGTTGAACTGAACCCTGCGGTCGCAACACCTGATGAGACGAAAAGGACGCTCAAAAGCATTCAGACGATCCTCAAAGAGATTCACTTCGTAAAGAAGCTCTATGGTCGGCGCTGGTTCCGCGCACAAAGGCCAAAAAACGTGACTTCCCGAAGAGTCTTCGCTACTTGATGCGCTCTCATGCGCATCGAAGAACTTGATTTCCCATACCCAGAAAACCTGGTCGCGACCGAGCGCGCGCCGACGTCGCGCGTGCTCATCACTCAGAAGCCTTATCAGTTTCAAGAGCTCGGCGGCGGTCTGAAAGAGCTTATCGAGTTTTTCGAAAAAGGCGACGTGCTCGTCATCAACGACACGAAAGTTCTCGCAAGACGTGTGTTCAGCGAACAAGGCCTCGAGATCCTGTTCCTCGACAGCAAAGATGAACTCACGTGGTCGGTCCTTTGTCCGAGCACGCGTTGGAAGAACGGCACAAAACAAAATCTTCCGGGCGGAGTCGAGCTTGAGCTCACCGCACGCGGTCGCCCGCAAACGGTGACGAGCAATATCAAGCTCACCGCCGACTACTTCGAACAATACGGCGATCTTCCTCTTCCGCCTTACATTCAGAAAGCCCGCGACGAGAGAAAAAATCGCGCCCAAGATAAAACGCAGTATCAAACCGCTTGGGCCGAGAAGCCTGGGAGCTTGGCGGCTCCGACCGCGAGCCTTCACTTTTCGCAAGACGATCTCACGCAATTGAAAAACAAAGGCGTCGTGATCAAACACGTGACGCTTCATGTGGGTCTCGGAACATTTCTTCCGGTCACGACCGACACGCTCGATGAGCACGTCATGCACGCGGAGCTCGCCGAAATTCCGCAAGACACCTGGGAGGCCATTCTCAACGCGAAGGCGCACGGCCATCACATCTGGGCGCTCGGCACAACCGTCACCCGCACCCTTGAATCAGCGGCGCACGGGCTTCTTCCGCGCACCGAGCCTGACGTCGCCTGCGAGACGATTCTCCAAGACACGCAAGCGTTGTTCTTCGGTGAAACGAAACTCTTCATCAAACCCGGATTCAAATTTAAAATCGTCGATCGTCTCATGACGAACTTTCACCAACCGAAGTCGACGCTTTTGGCTCTCGTCGCTGCATTTGCGGGACTCGAGAACGTAAAGCGCGCTTACGCGTGGGCGATCGACTTAGGTTTCAGACTTTTTTCGTACGGCGACTTGAGCGTTTGGTACAAAGTCGAACTCAAGGAATGGGAAAAGTGAGCACAAAACAAACTTCGAGCGCGCAAACCGACCGTCCACAAGTCGTCACCGACGATTTCGAACCGCTTAACAAATCAGGTGACGGCTACCTTCACGAGCAAGGCAAACACTTCGTCATTCACGCCGAAGAAGGGCACGCGCGAAGCGCCACTCTCCACACCGCCCACGGCTCGATCGAAACTCCGGTCTTTATGGCGGTCGGAACGCGCGCGACCGTCAAGGCCGTTCGCAACGAAGATCTCATCGATGCTGGCTGCCAAATTCTCCTCGGCAACACGTATCACCTGCACTTACGACCGGGTGAAAAGACAATCAAGGCGATGGGTGGTCTGCACAAGTTCATGAACTGGAAAAAGCCGATCCTCACGGACTCAGGCGGCTTCCAAGTTTTCTCACTCAGTGCTCTCAGAAAACTCTCCGAGAAGG
>CAJYIL010000776.1 GCA_913774795.1 Pseudobdellovibrionaceae bacterium | reverse complement strand
CCATCCATGACGTAGCGTTTGCCGACGACCGGGATGTTGTTTTCGCTTTGGCAAGCGACCATGCACGCCGAGCAACCCGTGCAGACGTTCAAGTCGATCGCCATGCCCCACTTGTGCTTCGTGTACTGGTGAGTTGGCCAGATCGAGAACGTTTTGTGGCGGTGGATGCCCGAGCTCGGATTTTTCATCCAGGCTTCGTTCGTCGTCTCAGCGACGAGTTGGCGGTCAGCGATATTGCCTTCGAGCAAGTGAGCTTCTTGAGGAGAAACGAGGCGGTAGAACTCGCCCGTCTTCTTCATCGAAACTGCGCGGCCCGAGAAGACCGGCTTGCCGGCGTTGAACGAAGCGAGCGCCATCGCGTTTACGCCGATGTCGTTTGCGACGCGACCCGCAGCCGAACGGCCGTAACCGATCGCAAGCGAGATCACGTCATCGTGTTGACCCGGTTGAATGTGGATCGGTGCGCGAACTTTCGTTGCGCCAACCGTGAGTTCAACGACGTCGCCTTGCTTGAGTTTTTCTTTTTCAGCGGCGGCTGGAGAGATCGATGCGTAGTTGTCCCAGACGATTTTCGAAACCGGATCTGGAAGCTCTTGCATCCACGCGACGTTCGCGTAACGACCATCGCCGATCGCCACTTTCGGGTAGAGAACGAGCTCATAATTGCTTGCGCTCGCTCCAGCTCCGCCTTCGCTGGTCTTCGCACGTTTGCTCAGACCATTGTAGGTTCCGGCAGGACGTGCCGCAGGGCGAGTGCCTCCGCCCGTCGAGACAACGCCGTTTTGGAGAACCCATGTCCAGGCTTCGTCAAACGACTTGCCGCGAGTCTCTGACGCGCGACCGATGATCTCTGACTTCCAGAGATCTTGAACGAAGTTGAACCAGCCTTCGGCTTTTGCTACGCGCGCTGGAGCGTTCTTTGCGGCTTTCGCCCAAGCAAAGAGAGACTCTTCGAACGAACGCGAGTCATGCAACGGACGAATCGTCGGTTGCTGAAGCGAGTAAACGCCCGATTGAAGTTCGTAGTCGCCCCACGATTCGAGAGTTGAACCCGCAGGGAGAACGAAGTTCGCGTACTTCGCTGTTTCATCGTTGAAGTTCGATGTCGAGATGACATTCGCGACTTTCGCGAGAGCTTCTTTGAACCCTGAGTCCGCGGGAAGAGCGTAAACCGGGTTGATGTTGTGAATGACAAGGTTGTGAACTTTGCCGGCGTTCATGTCGGCGATCAAACCTGCGAGATCTTGCGCCGAACCTTGAGAAACGAGGCTGTCTTCAACCAAACCGCCACCGAGTGACGAGTTGAGTTGCGCAACGGCCGCGCGGAGATCGGCAGCATCAGCAGTTGCCGTTGGCAAACCACCCGCCACGACGATCGCTTTTCCGCGATTCGCTGCGAGTTCTTTCGCGACTTTCGAGAGCATCACGGCGTCTACGCCTGCAACTTCAGGAATCGCACGGCCCGCTGCGCCTGCCATCAACGCTTCAACCACCGCGATTTGCTGCGAAGGCTTGATGCGGATGCGGTCATCGGCGTTCATGCCGGTCAAAGACATCATCGACTCGAATTGCACGAGGCGAAGCATGTCTTTGCCTGGCTTACGGCGTGTCGACCACTGCTTCATGTTCTCGACCGTTTGACCGAATGTTCCGAGGAAATCGGTATCAATTGAAACGACGAGATTCGCTTTGGCGAGATTCAAACGCTGAGTTGCGCCGAGTGTGTCGAACTGGATCCAGCGAACGCCCGGAAGTGCACGCGAGAACTCCGCGATGATCGCGCGAGACGAAGGCGAAGGAAGCGTCGACGTGAGGAGGACCGTTTGGCCCTTACCGAACTCCGTGAGGAGCTTACCGTCGAGATCGGCCCATTTGCCCGAAACTGTTTCGCGGTTCGTGCGTGTCTTGTTTTGGAGGTTACGGATCGGGCCGGTCAAACGGTCCGGATCATAGAGCGAGAGAACTTCGGCGTGAGCGCGTGCCGGAAGACCGCCGAGGCCCGCCGGGTGAGCCGGGTTGCCTTCCATCTTAACCGGTCGACCTTCAAGGGTGCGCACGAGTGTGCCGTAAGCTTCTTGACCGTCGAACCACGTTGACGCGTAGAAGTTGCCGACGCCCGGTGTGACTTCGACCGGCGCCTTTGCGTAAGGAATGATCGTTTGGACCGGACGACGAACGCACGCGGTTGTCGCGAGCCCGATCGAAGCGCCCATGTACTTCAAGAACTCGCGGCGCGCGAAACCGTCTTTGCCGGCTTCGCTCGCGAACGGCGACGACAAGAACTCTTGTTCGGCGCGCTTTGCGAATTCAGGATTGCCTTGAGCCTGCTCGAGGCTCATCCAGTAATTTGATGTCGTTGTGTTCGGAGTTGTTTCGCTCATTTAAGTTTTTATCCCTGAACTCAGTAGTGACACGTTGAACAGCTAACCGGCGCTTGGTTCTCGGGTTGGCGGTGACAGTTCACACACCAGCCCATCGAAAGCGACGAGTACTGATAGAGGGTTTCCATCGATTCGACAGGGCCGTGACACTTGTGACACGCCTTCGGTGCGCCGAACTTTTGCACGTGCGCTTCGTGATTGAACTTCACGAAATCCGGAAGCATGTGAACCTTCTTCCAGGCGATTGGCTTATTGTTGTTGTAGGCGTCAGCGACTTTTTGAATGTCAGCTTTGTCAGTCGCGACAACCAAGTGACAGTTCATACAGATATTGAGCGATGGTACCGCCGAGTGAGCTGCGCGCTCAGCCGATGAGTGACAGTACAAGCATTGGATCTTGTAGTTACCCGCGTGTAATTGGTGCGAGAAGTGGACCGGTTGCTCAGGCGCGTAGCCCTTGTTGTAACCGATCGATCCCCACTCGCAGCTCGAGAGAGAGAAAAACATCGCGATCGCAAGAAAACTGAGAAGGATGGATCGACCGGTTTTTTGTTTCCCGTCGCAGGCGGACATCATGACAATATCTCCCAAGTGCTACTCACACAGACTCGCGCATCACGACACTGATTCGGATGCTTGAGTCACGCGCGAGACGCTCGAACACGCCAAAAAAGCGCGACCGAGCAAACTCTAGTTGAAGGCTCACCTCATATAAGTGATCGAAATGACCCAGGTGTGCAAATCTTTTTTGAGACGATTTTGAAAACGCCGTGCTGCTGAAATTCAGAGCACGGACGCACGCCGTTGACCGAACCAGATCGCGCCTCTACCATTTCTTTTCATGCGAACATCTTCTGCACTCGTGGTTTCGATTCTTTTGATCTCAGCGATCTCTCAAGCCGACGAAGTTTTTCGAATGGTTTGTCAGGGTCCCGTCCAGCGCGTGGTGAAACAGCCCGACACCTCGATCGCCAATCTGACGTACTGGGATCCCAGCAGAGAAAAGGACTGGAAAGAACACCCACTGACCTGGACATTTCCGAAAGCGCACGCACTTGGCTGCCTCAGTGATAACCGAAAGTGCACGAGCCGCACTCTTAAGTCAGGTCGTCTCGCACTTCACTCGATCGTGCAGTCCGAATGCCTGTACGGCCCTCTCCGCAAAGAAGATGCGAAGGAGGGCTCATCCGTAAAGTTCTTTATTGAAGTCCGGGCTGGCCAAAAAACTCAGGCCCGCTCCACCAACATCGACCCCCGCTGGCCTGAAGTGAAAGAATCATCGGCGCTAGAAAGCCTCAAGCGCTAGTGGCCGCAAGCCTTTCGCGCTCTGTTTTCACGTAGGTCACGTAGCCTACGTAGATAAGATCAAGTGCGACGAATGCACCGACGTATTCCACTCCGCCCGCTCCGAATCCGTAAGCGTGCAAACCCGCACCCAGTACGAAGTTGACGCCGTACCAAGCCATTAAGACGAGGTTGAAAGCGATGACCGCGAACGCCATCATCCCGAAGTTCTGGCACCAACCGGTAAGCCGCGCGTGAAGAACCGCGAGGTAACCCATGAGTGCGATGAACGCCCACGTCTCTTTCGGGTCCCAACCCCAAAAGCGACCCCACGAGTAGTCAGCCCACACTCCGCCCAAGATCGTGCCCGCCGCTAGGAGGACAACCCCGACTTGGACTGCGCGATAAATCGAGTGAGAAAATGTACGCGGTCTTTCGTCTGTGGGCTTTTCGCCTCGCAAGATGAAGAAGAGGCCGATGTTCCCAAGTCCCCACGCCAAGAAAAACGCGGAGTAACTGAGAGTGATTGTCAACACGTGCACCGTAAGCCACATGTTCGAACGCAAAACCGGCTGAAGAGGCTGAATCGATTGATCGAGAATGGTCGGCGCCAAATCCCCGACGATCAAACATAACGTCGCGATTGCGCAGCCCGCGAGGAGAATGAACTTCTTCTTGTTCAAGATTTCGAAAATCATCGCAAAGACCATCACGCCGAACGAAACCCAAACCACCGACTCATACATATTCGAAACGGGCGGACGACCCGTGAGATACACACGCAGTCCAAAACCGTAAACGTGAAGGACAAACGCACTTACCGCAAAAAGCCAACCCGCCTTCATGAGAGCGCCGCGCGATGTCTGCCACGCGACTGCGATTAAGACAGCGGCAAGCAAATAACAAATCCACGCCCACATGAACGGATGGAACGAGTCATAATGAACTTCGACGGAGATCGAAGTTTCGCTTGGATAAGCGTCGGGATTCTGAGCTTGGGCTTTCGCTTTGAAGTCGTCGACGGCTTTTTGTAAATCGGCCTTTGCCTGAACCGGATCGGTCGCAGGGGCTTGCGTGCCGTCGCTCGGGAGAGCGTGAACGAACGCCCGCGCCATCGCCGCAAACGAGTCTTTCAGTTCGCCTTCAAGCTCGTTGGCGGCGAGCCAACGCGCGCTCGCCCCGCCCGCCATCATCGGCATCATTGGCATCGTTGGCGGAGGCGCGACGTTTTCTCCGGCCGCAATCGGCTTCGGTGCGCCGGTCGCGGTGCCCGCGTGAGGATTCGGAGCATCGGGCTGCGCCGGTGCCAGAGGTTTTGGCGGAGCGACGTGGAACGCTTGTCCCTGTTTCGCTGCCGAGTAAGTCGCAAGTTGCGACTCGAGCCGCTGAGCCGCTTGCATGTAGGGATCGAGCTTCTTCTTCGTCTCCCGGAAGCTCGCAAGCTCCTGCATCACGAGAACCAGACGCGTATTCGCAAAGAGTTCGGCCGGCGTGAAATACTTGTCGTCGTGATTCAGATTCAAAGAATCTTTGAGGCCGCGATGATTGATCTCGACGATCTTCTGGGTGTCCCAGTAAGTCGGAACCAGCATCCAGGTCATGACGATCTCGAGCGCGGGGCGCGATTTGCCGTCAGGGCCGCGGTAAGATTGTTTACCGTAAACGAGCTGCAAAGTTTCTCGCGCCAAAGTTTCGAGAGGTTTCGTTCGCCCGCCATCTTGGACCGGCAGGTATTTCAAAGGGTCAGTTGCAGCCGCATGAGCGACGTTTGCGAAACCGAGCAGGATGAAAAGAGCGACGAAGATGTGCTTCATAAGCGAGGACCTCTTTTTAAGGAGCGACCGGATACTCCGCGGCCGGAGACGGCTTCACGCGAGTTTTACGTTTGAAATAGAATAAGTGAATGGAGCCGAAAACGATCAGTAAGCAACCGAGGTATTTTACCCAGCGACCCGGATCGCGATTGACCGAGAAAACCGAAGCTGTCGGCCGCCCCTGCTCGTCTTCTTGAAACGACGATTGGTAAAACGTGAAGCCGCGGTGCTTGAGCGGCTCGTTCATCGAGATCGTTTGCGTGCCGACTTTATCGCTGACGTTCACCAGACTCTCGTAGCTCGACGCCGTCATCGTGCCTTGGTAGCGGCCAACATTAAATTTCTCGAGCTTGATGTTGAAGTCGAGCGGAAGACGACGATTCGCGTACGCGAGAATGTAAACCGCTTGATCACTGAAAAGCTTCAGCATCGAGTTGACGGCGATCCAATGTTGGGAGGGTTTCGCGCCTTCGCTCTGTTGGTACTCGACAAGAATCGCCGCGCTCGTGAGAGGAGTCGAGCTTTCGGTCTCGGCGAACGTCACTTGTTCTTTCGCATGCGGGATGTACTTGAGAACCCGGACGACGAGAGCGCCCATCCACCCGGTCTGAATCGTGTCGCCCGCTTTAACGACACCCTTTTTCACGTTTTTCGGATCACGCGCGGAGTGAACCTCGTACGAGAGTTCCGTTTCAGACTTCGGGATGATGACGATCGAATTTCTCGCGGGATCAACTTGATCGGCTGGCCCGAGAATCAATTGCGCCGGCCCAAAGTCTTTCGTCGCAAAACGCTGCGGCGAAGGTTGAAGAAGCCACTCGGTTTGATTCACGAACTGGTTTTGAATCTGGAAGCGGAGACCGGCGCCGGTCTTCTCATCTCCGCTCTCGACGATCTTTTGATCTCTCAGCGCGTAGGGATAGTATTTTAGAACTTTGAGCGAGCCTTGAGGCATCATCAAAACATACGGCTTTTGCTCCGTCGGAGGATTGCGAAAGAAGTCGACTTCACGATCGTCGATCTTCGTGTACCTCGAAGCATCGAGCGAAGAGTAGAGAGTCAGATCTGTTTCGCCGACGATGATTTGTTTGCCTTGTTCGCCAAGTCCGATGGTCATCGAGCCGTCGACGCCTGTCCACTTCGTCAGGCCCGCTCCGAGCATCAAGAGAAGAAGACCAATGTGCGCGAGCACGAAACCGATATGGCGTTCGCGCCACGGCCAGCGGTCGACCATCACCGCGATCAAATTGATCGCAAACACCGCCATCAGCGCGTACATAAGAGGAGAATTGTAAACGATTTTCGATGCGGCTTCGGCGTCGTTGTAGCGCGCTTCAACGAAAGTTCCCCAAGCGGTCATCGCACCGAGAGCGACGATCACGATGACGGCGAGTTTCAGCGAAGCGAGGAACTTGAGCAGGTTGAAATCTTTTTTTGCCACGTTGCCGACTACGATGGACCATTCGGCCCTCAAGCGCAATTAGGGTTTTGCGTGGGCCATGGTTGCGTTCGCATTTCGCGAAGCCGTGATGGCAACTGCGGCAACCGCAGCAGCGGCCAGGTAGACGGCGGCAATCGCCAGCCAGGTTTTACGTTTCGCTTTTGGGCAGACGCTGTTTCGAGCGAAGGCAGAACGTCCGCAAACGAGTGTTTTCATGAGCCGGAGGTTCATCTGGTCGGCGCAGTTCGGTCAAAGCGCGGCGCGCGAGCGAAAAACGTCAGCGATCTGACTTGATCTTACTTCGGAGACTCAAGAAAGAGGAAGCGCGGCGTAAACTCCTTCAAGCGCCTTCGAAATTTTCGCTTGGGTATCGCTGAACAACTCGGGTTTGATCTGCTTTGTCGCCTCATCCATGTACAGCGCCCGGTTTAACTCGACTTGAATTGAGTGAACTCCCTGCGACGGTTTTCCGTAGGTCTCCGTCACCCGGCCTCCTTTATAGGGCCAGTTGACCCGAGTTTTGAATCCGGCTCGCTCGTACGCGGCAACGACGAGATCGCGGTAATCCGGTGAACAACTCGTTCCGTCACAATCGCTGATCACGATTTCCGCGCGGGACTCGCCGGGATCGCGGTGCTCTTTTGTTCCGAGGCTCGGCATCGAATGAGCGTCGAGGTGATAAAGCGCTTTTGGATTTCGATCGCGGAGGGCGTCCATCGCCGCGCGCACGTCTTTGTGAAACGGCTCGAAATACTTTGTGACAAGCTCATCGTGGAGAGCCTGGGTCATCGGGATCGGCTGC
>CAJYIL010000775.1 GCA_913774795.1 Pseudobdellovibrionaceae bacterium | reverse complement strand
GTCCCGAGGTCTACACGTATCCGGGTGGCGCATGGCGACCTTTCCCGAGCCAAGCTGATTACGATAAGGAGAAGACTCGGCACGACGCGTTCCCGAGCGGACACGTCATGACGACGACGGTTTCATTCACCGTGATCCGAGGAAATTTCCCGGAGTACGATTCGGTGCTCTTTCCGTTGCAAGTCGTGTACACGAGTGCGCTTGCGTTCGGGATGACGAACAATGGCATGCACTGGGTGGGTGATTATCCGCTCGGCATTGCTCTTGGCTATTTCTTCGGGCGGAGTGCTTTGAAGATGGCGAAATCACCGTCGGCGACTCAGTCAGAGACTTCGCTCTTGCCAGCGAAGTATGCGTGGCTTGCGCCAGAGTTGATGCCCGGAATCGATCGCTACACGGGCGAGCCGATGACGAATTTCCGTTGGGAATTTTAAATCTCGAAGCCGAGAAAGAAACTCAATCCCAGACCAAAGAGAACAAGCAGAGCGCAGGCCGCGAGAATGTAATCGCGCTCAGCGAAGAACACGAACGCCACCAGTGCGACTCGCGAGAGCGGTAGCGCTATCAAGACTATGAGGCCGATGTAGGCCGTGAGAAGTCCCCACGCATTTTGCGCAATCAAGCCTCGAAGGGTTTCGATCAATGGCTGCGGTTGGTAATGCGTGAAGTTCGCGAACACGTCGTTTTGAAAATTGATCTGGGACATCCAGCCGACAAAGATCAAAAGACCTGCGAGTAAAACTCCGTAACGTAAGAACTTTGCGATAAAGAGTTCGAGGTTGAAGATGCGTGCATCGGCTTTTGCTTGCGCTAACTCATCCATTGAAACCTCTCACGATCATCTGCAGAGAAACGATAACGAGAACGACGACGAAGATTCTGCGAATAAGCGTGGGCTTCATACCGACCATCGCTTTGGCGCCGAAGTAGGAGCCGACGATAATGCCGACCGCAACAGGGGCCGCGATCTGCGGATGAACGTCACCGCGAATCAGGTACGCGCCGGCAGAGGCCGTCGCGGTGACACCGATCATGAAATTACTCGTGGCAGACGAAACTTTCATCGGCAGCTTCATCGCGCCGTCCATCGCGAGCACTTTCAAGATGCCTGAGCCAATTCCGAGAAGCGCCGACAAGATGCCCGCGAGAAACATCAAAGTAAGACCCAGCGGAACTTTCTCGACGGCATAGAAAACCGGTTGCCCGTTCGCATCGGGATAAGAGCTCGCAAGTCTCAAGCGTTTCGACCACGGGTGATCGTTGTGCGAAAGAGAATCACCGCGCTTTCGGAGCATCATCACGGCGGAAAAGAGAAGAAAAATTCCGAAGATGGTGAAGAGGGCCGATGACTGGATGTGCATGGAGATCATGAATCCCGCCATCGCGCCAAAGACGGTTCCGATC
>CAJYIL010000774.1 GCA_913774795.1 Pseudobdellovibrionaceae bacterium | reverse complement strand
GTCCCGATGCGCGTATTAACGAAGTTCACAACGAACTTTTCGACCTCTTCGTCGATCTCGACGCGTCTGAAGAACAAACCGACTTCCCTTTGCTTTACGCAGTTGCGCGTGAAGGTTACGCGACTCTCGATCCAGAAGTTCGCACTGAGAACCTCGGAATCATGTTCGACTGGATCATCGAGAAGTTCCCGGCTCCGAAGTTCGACGAAAAAGCTCCGCTTCAGATGAACGTCGCGAACTTGGGTTACAACGATTACGTCGGTCGTCTCGCGATCGGTCGCGTTCGTAACGGTGTCATCCGCATGGGTGATCAAGTCGTTATTTCGCAAGAAGGCGATAAGCGCACGGCTTCGAAAGTTTCGGCGCTCTTCCGCTACGAAGCGATGAAGCAAGTTCCAGCCGAAGAAGTCGGCGCGGGCGATATCGCGATCCTCGCAGGTTTCGAGAACATCAACATCGGTGACTCGATCTTGTCGGCGGCTGATCCAATTCCACTCCCTCGTATTAAAGTCGAAGAACCAACAGTTGCCGTTACGATGTCGGTTAACGATGGTCCTTTCGCAGGTCTCGAAGGCAAGAACGTCACGTCACGAAAAATTCTCGAGCGTCTTGAGCGCGAGCTTTTGACGAACGTTTCGATTCGCGTTGAACCGACAAACTCGCCAGAGACTTTCAAAGTCTTCGGCCGCGGTGAACTCCAGCTCGGCGTCTTGATCGAACAAATGCGCCGTGAAGGTTTCGAGATGGTCATCGGTAAGCCTCAGGTCGTTTACAAAATGGTCGAAGGCGAAAAACACGAGCCAATGGAACAAGTCGTTGTCGACGTCGCTGAAGACTTCGTCGGTGTCGTCACTCAGAAGTTGGGTCTCCGTAAAGGTGTCATGACGAACATGAACAACAAGGGCACGGGTCGTGTTCGCGTTGAGTTCGAAATTCCTTCGCGTGGTCTCATCGGTTACCGCAACGAATTCCTCACGGACACTCGCGGTACGGGTCTCTTGAACACGAACTTCGCGGGCTACGGCCCTTACCGTGGCGACATGGAAACTCGTTTCAACGGCGCGATGATCGCCGACCGTAAAGGTCCTGCCGTCGCTTACGGTCTCTTCGGTCTCCAAGAGCGCGGCATCATCTTCGTTCAACCGGGAACCGAGTTGTACGAAGGCATGATCGTTGGTGAGCACGCGAAAGATAACGACTTGATCGTAAACGCTTCGCGCGAAAAGAAACTCACGAACGTCCGTGCATCGGGAACTGACGAAGCCGTGAAGCTTGTTCCGATCAAGCCGTTCACGCTCGAGCAAGCTCTCGACTGGATCAACGACGACGAATGCGTTGAAGTGACTCCGAAGAACATCCGGATCCGTTGCAAACACCTGGATCCAAACAAACGTAAGCAAGCAGCGAAGCAAAGCTAAGTTTACGGTTCACGATTTACGAAAGCCCGGCTCGAAGGAGTCGGGCTTTTTTTATGCGCTTTTCTCAGCGTGAAAGAGGTAGTTTGAACGGGACGGGGGCACCTTGCTGGAATTCGCGGTTTGCCGTGACCTTAAGCTCGCCAGTCTTCGCCGGTTTCGCGAATTCGCAAACGAAGTGGTTGTCGAGGCCTTTGCATTTCGCTTTCGCTTTGCCGTGTTCGAGCGTGACGTTTGAGTCTTTTATCGAGGGGTTCTTCCACTCGATGTCGAGAAGATAGATTTCGAAACGACGATCGTCTTTCGGAAGAACTTCGACGTGAAACGCGCCCGGCATCGAGATGAATCCGCCGTGGGGTCCTGGCTTGTCCTCTCCGTGGGCAAAGACATTGATGGCCATCAAGAGTGCTAAAATCATTCGGCCTCCACCTTCGAAGTTCCGATCATCCCATACCCGAGGAGATTGCGGAACCAATGGTGAGTCACGGGCGTCTCAGATCGAGACACGCCTAGACCTTCGGCGACGGTTGAATTGCAAATCACCCGGGGAGGTTGTGCAATTGAATCATGTCGAGTCAAACAAACAGCAGCTTTAATCGTCTTCGGTGTGCAGAGGCTCAAGGCCAGCTGGATAAACCGGTGCGCCGTCTTCATCCGTCAACGGCGCCTCATCGAGAGGTTCATCGGCCGCACCGCCGACGTCAGCTCCGAAGAGTTGCGTAATTTCAGCAAGCGCACTCGCATGTTCGGCCTCGTCGATCATCTTGAATGAGAAAAGACGGTCGACGATCACGCGCACTTGTCGACCCGCAAACTTCGTCAGCTTCTTTTGATGAAACGACTGGGAGTATTTTTTGGGATTCGGAAGAAGAAACGCCAAGAAAGCGCCTTCAGCTGCGGTGAGCTCGGCCGGGGACTTTTTGAAGTACAACTGGGAGGCCCGTTTGATTCCGTACAGGTCTTTGCCGAACTCCACGACGTTCAGATATTTCTCGAGAATTTCGTCTTTGGTGAGCGTCTTCTCGAGTTCGACGGTGATCATCGCTTCTTTAATCTTACGGAAGATCGATTTTTCTGGTGAGAGATAAACGTTCTTTGCGAGTTGTTGCGTGATCGTTGATCCGCCGCGCGCGAACTCTCCAGTATCCAGATCTTTCTCGATCGACTTCTGGAGCTCGTGCCAGTCAAAGCCGTTGTGTTGATAAAACGAGCCGTCCTCGGAAACAATCACGGCGTTTCGGGCGACTTTTGAGATTTGGCTGAGTTTTACGTAGTTGGCGTCTTTGGGACAAAGGCGCACCTTGTACATCTCAGTTGTCAGACACTCTTTGATGTTGGTGGGGCGAGGAACTGATGCCAGCACCAAAAGGCCGGCAATCAAGACGAGTCCTGCCAGGCAACCTAACGCGATTGCCGACGACCAGAGAAACTTAGCCATGGCGCCGAAGGTAGCTTGCAAAGTCGCGACATTCGAGGGAATTTGCCCTCACATGTCGAATATTCGTTGGTTCGTGAAGACAACCTGTACGATTTTCGTGGCGCTCGGTTCACTCGGCGTCGGGCTTGGACTCACGGGGTGCAAGCACTCGGCATCGTCGTCTGACGATCGCATCAAGATCGGCCTTGTTCTCGATAAAGGCGGCAAAGACGACAAGTCGTTCAACACAGCCGCGTATCGTGGCGCGAAGCTCGCCGAAAAAGAATTCGGGTTCAAACTCAAAGACGTCGAGACCATGGACGACGCCGCATTCGAGCCCGCGCTCCGCACGTTCGCCGAGAGAAAATATCCGTTGGTGATCGCGATCGGTTTCTCGCAACTTGATGCTGTCAAAAAAGTCGCGCCTGAATTCCCCGAAACTCATTTCGCGTTAGTCGATGCCGTTGCCGAAGGCCCGAACGTGACTTCACTCGTTTTCGCCGAGCATGAGGGTTCGTACTTGGTCGGCGCCGTCGCTGGTTTGCTGTCGAAAACGGGCAAGGTCGGCTTTGTGGGCGGAATGGAAATTCCGCTGATCAAAAGATTCAACATGGGATACGTCGCGGGCGTCAAAGCGGTTGCTCCGAATGCAACCGTCGTTACGAACTACGTCGGCATCAACTCGTCTGCGTGGGCCAATCCTTCGCGAGGAAAAGAGCTGGCTCTCGGTCAGTACGGGAGCGGTGTCGACGTGATCTTTCACGCAGCCGGCGCCTCGGGCACGGGAGTCTTCGATGCGGCCGAAGAGAAGAAAGCGTACGCGATCGGATGCGACTCGAATCAAAACGGATTAAAGCCGGGAACTATCGCGACGTCGATGCTCAAGCGTGTGGATAACGCTGTTTACGATGTGATCAAGCGACAGCTCGCAGGTGAGTTTAAGCCAGGCGTTCATGTCTACGGGCTTAAAGATCAGGGCATCGATTACGCCGTCGATGAGAATAACGAAAAGTTGATCGCACCGTTTCGCGCACGGCTCGAGGGTTTGAAAAAGAAAATCATCGCCGGCGAAATTCATGTTCCAGATTTCTACGAGATTTCGAAAACTCCCACGGGGAAAGAATAAATGACCGTCTCGACGCGTGAGTTGACCCGAACGTTTGGATCATTCAAAGCCGTCGACTCCATCAACCTCGAGTTTGAGCCTGGCCGCATTCACGCGATCGTCGGTGAAAACGGCGCCGGCAAATCGACGTTCCTCAAATTGCTCTTCGGGCTTCTGACGCCGACGAAGGGATCGGTGGTTGTTGATGGGGAGCCCGTCGAATTTCGATCTTCGCTCGATGCAATTCGTTCGGGTCTCGGCATGGTTCAGCAGCACTTCACGCTCGTCGAAACTTTATCGGCGATCGACAACATCATGCTTGGCGCAGAGACGGTCAGCAGCCTCGGCGTTCTCCGGCGCGCCGAGGCCGTGTCGCGGCTTGAGGCCCTTCTGCCGTCGGCGTCTTTGCGTGTGCCTTGGGATGTACCGGTAGCGCAGCTCACGGTCGGGCAACGACAAAGAGTCGAGATTCTGAAACTGCTCTTTCGTGAATCGCGTGTTCTCTTTCTCGACGAGCCAACGGCAGTTTTGGCGCCTCAAGAGATCGCGGAGTTATTCGAAGTCTTGAAAGCACTTCGCTCTCAGGGACGCACGATCGTTTTGATCACGCATAAGATGAACGAGGTTCTCGATTATTGCGATACGTACGCGGTCTTCAGACACGGGCGCTTGGTCGCGCGAGGTGAGGTTGCAGGAGCCTCGGCGTCTTCGATCGTTGAAGCCATGATTGGTCGTCCGCTGCCGCAAAGAACGCTCCTGAGACGCGAGCCAAGAAGCGAAAAAGTGCTCGAGGCTTCAGGTCTAAGTGAGCCGTCGTCATCCGCGCGCGGTCGTCTGCAGGCAGTTTCGTTGAAAGTCCACGCCGGAGAAATCGTCGGTGTCGCGGGAGTTGAGGGATCAGGCCAAAGTTCCTTCGTCGAAGCCATCATGGGGCTTCGACCCATCTCGGGCTCTCTTCAAGTTCTTGGTTCGGGTGTTGAGTCTGTTTCTCAAGTGCGCTCACTCGGAGTCGGTCTTGTTCCTGAAGATCGCCACCATCAAGCCCTCTGGATGGACGAAACATGTCGACTCAATTACGTGGTCGGTCTTGAAGACGAATTTATTCGAGGTGGCCTCATCGACTTCGATGCCGTTCGTGCGAAGTCGTCGGAGTGGTCACGCGAGTTCGACGTTCGGGCGTCGTCTCTCGAAGTTCCGGTCTCCGCGTTGAGCGGAGGAAACCAACAGAAGCTCATTTTCGCTCGAGAAGTCTCGGGTCAAAAACCGAGGCTTTTGATTTGTCATCAGCCCACGCGTGGCGTGGATCTCGCCGCTATCGATCTTATTTATTCACGCCTTGAAGTTCTGAGAAACGAGGGACTCGGAATTCTCGTCTTAAGCAGCGAGCTCGATGAGCTCATGGATATTTGCGATCGTCTCTACGTTTTCTTCGACGGAAAAGTCAGTGCCGAGTTCACCCGCGATCAATTCGACCGCATGAAGATCGGTGCCGCGATGACGGGGCAGGTGACCCATGGGTAACTGGAAGCGAGAGTCTCTCTTTTCAATTGGCGCATTCGTTCTGGGTCTTGCGATCGCACTCAGCATCGCGGGACTTTTGGGAGACAACCCCTTCGACGTTCTCGTCGTCATGATCAAGAGTGCACTCGGCTCACCGACGCAAATCGGTTACTCACTTTATTATGCGACGCCTTTGCTTCTGACGGGCCTTTCGGTTGCGTGGGCGGGT
Organism: Pseudobdellovibrionaceae bacterium; assembly: GCA_913774795.1. GTDB lineage: Bacteria > Bdellovibrionota > Bdellovibrionia > Bdellovibrionales > JAMPXM01 > CAJYOV01. The sequence goes on along the minus strand of CAJYIL010000774.1, from coordinate 210 downwards.
CGAGCGGGGCTTTTCAACATCGGAGCAGAAGGACAAATGACCATCGGCGGAGTCGTGATGGCATGGGTCGGAATCGCTTTCGCCTCGGTCCCTTCTTTCATTGCTCTTCCGCTCGCACTCATCGCGGCTTTTATCGCCGGTGGACTCTGGGGCGCGATCGCGGGTTGGATGAAAGCGAAGCGTGGGGCCCATGAAGTCCTCGCAACGATT
>CAJYIL010000773.1 GCA_913774795.1 Pseudobdellovibrionaceae bacterium | reverse complement strand
CTACGAAACTCGTCGCCCGATCGCCTTTCTGAAGGAGATGACTTCGAGAAAGAGCGGCAAGACCATTCCGATCGCCGTCACCGCGACGCTTTTTGACAATGACCCGGAGTACGATGGCGTGGCCCTCGTTTCAGATTTGAGTGATCTCTTCAACGCTCGTGAAGAGGCTGACGAATACCGTCAACGAGCGGATTTAGCACTCGGAGCAACCGCGATTGGTCTCTGGGACTTGAATCCTTTGACCGGGCAGGTAAATTTTGATGAGCGTACACGCGCTCTGTTTGGCCTCACGAGTGGCGCTCTGATCTCGTTTGTCACCCTGGCGCAACAGATCCCTGACGAAGACTCACGAAAAATACAAAAGGCCCTCAAGCAGATCATCGAGAGCGATGGCACGCAGGCGATCAGTGTTGAATTTAAACTTCATCCGCTCACCGGAGGAGAACGTATTGTCTGCGCGACCGGACGTACGTTCAGGGTCAGATCAAGCGGGGAGTTGCGCGTAGCGGGCACCGTCATGGACGTCACCGAAAATCGACTCTTCGAGCAACGAATTCTCGAAAGCGAGGAACGATTTCGTACGCTCGCCGAGACGATTCCGCAGATCGTCTTTACCGCCGATGAGCGCGGGCGGGTGAATTACGTCAATCGAAAGTGGTACGATTTTACGGGCCAGCGGCCGAGCGACACCATCTCGCGCGATCAAGTCCGCGAGGCGATTCATCCCGGAGACCTCCCCATGGTGCGAGATCGCTGGCACCAAGCGCTTGAGCAAGGTCGAGCACTTGAAATCGAGTACCGCATGCGCACCAAAGAGGGTCTCTACCGGTGGGTCATCGTTCGCGCATCGCCGCTTCTGGATCGCTCCGGAAAAACCACCCGCTGGTTCGGCTCGTGCACCGATATCGACAGTCATCGTCGGCTCAATGACGAGCTTTTCATCGAAAGAGACCGCGCCCAAAGAGCCTCTCAGATGAAGTCGTCATTTCTCGCCAATATGTCGCATGAAATCCGAACGCCGCTGGGTGCGATCTTGGGCTTCACCGAGCTCCTCGGCGACGGCAGCCTGTCTCAGAGCGAACGCGCGGAGTACCTTGGCATTATCTCGAGAAATTCGCGTTCGTTGTCTCGCATCGTCGACGACATCCTCGATCTTTCGAAAGTCGAAGCGGGTCTGATGACGCTCGAGAGAATCGCATTTTGCCCGCGCACGTTGATCAAAGACATCGTGA
>CAJYIL010000772.1 GCA_913774795.1 Pseudobdellovibrionaceae bacterium | reverse complement strand
GATGGATGTCATTCGCCGTGTGCCTGAAGCCGCCGAGGCTTTCTCAAGCGAATGGGACCACTGGCTGATCGACGAGTATCAAGATACGTCGCCTTTTCAGGTTTCGCTCCTGCGTGCGCTCACCGGTGAGAAGCGCACGTTTGTTGTCGGTGACCCTCAACAATCGATTTATCTCTTCCGCGGGGCGCGCTCCGAAGTCTTCGGAGAAAAAGAAGCCGAAATACTTAGCGCGGGCGGTGAGCAAAAGCTTCTGACGGTCAATCGTCGCTCCGACCCTGAGCTTCTTCTCTTCTTGAACGATTTTTTCTCCGACTTCACGCCGATGGATCCATTCTATCAAGAAGACGGGGCGAAAGAGCCGGATGCTTCGAAAGTCGTCGCCGAAGTTTACATCGCACCTGAAGCTTCGATCGACGAGTTGACTCCCGGTGATGACGAATCTCTTGAAGACACAAGTGAAGAAGGTGAAGACGCGAGTCAGACAAGCGATCAGGAGATGAAAGCGGTCGTTGCTCACGTGCAGCGCCTTCTTGATCAAGGTTCACGCTCGGACGAAATCTGTGTTCTGGGGCGTACGAACCAAACTTTAACGGCGGTCGCCGAGTGGCTTACGCTTTACGGGATCCCGACGCATGTTCACGCGGCTGCCGGTTTTTTTGAGCGCCGTGAAACGCGCGACGCGCTTTCTCTGCTGAAATTCCTCATCAACCCGCATGACTCTTACAATCTCATCGAAGTGTTGCGGTCGCCGTCGTTCCGAGTGAGCGATCAGTTGCTCGCGGAGATCGCGCTTGAAAGGCCCGAGTCGCTGTGGCTCGGTTTGTCGGCGACGGGCGCTGACGCCTTCGTCACGAACCCAGCCGATAAAGCGATGATCCATCGCCTCACCGTATATCTACAAAATACGAATTTTACGGGTTTGACGGGCGCCTTCCGCAACGCGCTCATCGAGAGTGGTTTCATCGACATTTCACACGTGCATGATTCGAGCGGAAGACGTGAGTCGAATATCTGGAAACTTTTGGCGCGACTCGAAAGCGAAGAGGCGCGTCCCGGATTTAATCCGTTGTCATTCGTTTCAGGAACGGTCGCGGAGTTGAAACTCGAAGACGGAAACGCCGAAGGGGATGCGGTCGCGGCCGTCGAACCAGACCGCGTGAATCTCATGACGATTCACGCGTCGAAAGGTCTTGAGTTCAAACACGTGGTACTCCCTCGCATGGATGTGAAGCCGCGGCTGACTCGCTCGAGCGAATTCTTCTTAGACACTGAGAAACATAAGTGGGCGACACGGGTTCCTTACGGCGATGACGCGAAACTTGAGAGAACGCTCCCCGAAATTGCTTACGTCGAAAAATTCCAGGAGCAGGAGTTGGCCGAGCATGCGCGCGTGCTTTACGTCGCGCTCACACGCGCGATCTCCACAGTTTTCTTGAGCTGGACAGAGCCTGCCGGTAAAGACTCATGGGCGGAGAACGTCGGGCTCGATCTTTCGCGCGGAGAACACAAGACCGCAAGTTACACCTACACCGTGAGCGATACGCCGATCGACCCGAAGCCGGCGGTTAAGGCCGAGCTCGCGAAGATTGAACCACGCAAGAAGTGGAAGACGATCGGCTTGATCCCGGCGGCCGGCGCACTTTCGGTGACCGAGATTCTCGAAAGAAAGCTAAACGCCGTGACTGGCGCCAACGACCGCGACATCACCCGGCGTCTGAAGACCGCTGCGACCGGAACATCTGTGCATAAGCTCATGGAAATTCTGAAGTACCCATCGCAAGAGCGCATGCAGCTTCTGATCGACCGCTGGTTCCCGCAACAGGGCCCGAAAGTTTTGAAAGCCATAGACTTTGTTCGTCACTCGAACATCATGTCGATCATCAACAACGGCGAAGTCGAATGGGGCTTTGCGGTTCTCGATGACGGAAGCCTTTTCGAGAAAGGTCTCGTCATCGAAGGGACGATCGACTTGTGGGGACGAGATGACGAGGGCCGAGTCTGGATCGTCGACTACAAAACGGGAAGTCCGCTTAACTCCGAAAAGGCGTTCGAACAGATGGCGATCTACACCTATGCGCTTCGTAAATCAGGACTCGTCCGTGACGGAGAAATGATTCAGCTCGCAGCCGTTTTCCCTTTTGTCGAAGAAATCATGACACGACCGGCGCCAAAGCTTGAAGACATCAGACGCCTTTTTCCGCTCAGTTAAGCCGCTTTGCTATTGAATCGGCGCTCGAGAATCTCAACCACACGCGCGTCGGCTTTGCTCGAGACCACTTCGAGGACGGTGCGTTTCTTGCGTAGTCCAATCCACGCGATCGCGATCAAACAGCCGATCGTGACCACGACGTTCTGCCAACTGTTGAGCTCCCACTGAAACGGCGGCGCAAACTCGACACCGTAACGTGAGAATGGCCAGAGATACTCGATCTTCCATCCTTGTCCGCTTCCGAGAAGATCGCCGAGTAGGTGCGTGTGAAATGAGATGAACGCAAGAATCGAGGCGCGCATCGACCGCGTAAAGGCGTAGGCGGCCAATGCAAAAGCAATCGCGAAGAAAACGTTGTGCCCGAAGGTGTGATGCCACTCTCCGTACAGCTCTTCTCCGCCCAATGCACTTAAGCCATCGAGATCGGGGATGACGGCCGCGATCGTCACCCAAATGCGGTCGCGACGAGACGGGAGAGAATCGGAAACGAGATAACCAATGAGTGCATGAGTGATCGGTGCCATCGAAGAGCCTATCGGCGAATCGCGAAATTCCCTTCAACTGTCTCAAATGAAAACGGCCGCGGACACCCACAGTGGCAGCGGCCGAGAGAAATGATCAGGTCAAAATCTTAGTAGCGAGAGTTCGCTTGTGCTTCAGAGTATTGGCA
>CAJYIL010000771.1 GCA_913774795.1 Pseudobdellovibrionaceae bacterium | reverse complement strand
AGTCGCTCAAAATCTCGTTATCCAAGTGAGTGCTCAAAGAGATCGCATCTGTGAAGACGCGGTCGAAAACTCCGCGAACTCCGGCGCCGGAGTGAGCTAATTCACGTTCTGCTGCGCGATTGCCGCTTGTGCGGCCGCAAGACGCGCGATCGGCACGCGGTACGGCGAGCAGCTCACGTAATCGAGACCTGCGCGCTGGAAGAACTCGATCGAATCCGGATCGCCGCCGTGCTCGCCGCAGACTCCAATCTTCAGATCTTTTTTCTCGGAGCGACCGAGTTGCACACCCATCTTTACGAGACCACCGACACCGACCTGATCGATCGAAACGAATGGGTCAGTCTTAAAGATGCCCTCAGACACATAAGAGCCTAAGAAACGGCCGGCATCGTCTCGCGAAAGACCGAGTGTCGTTTGCGTGAGATCGTTTGTTCCGAACGAGAAGAAGTCAGCCTCGCGCGCGATTTCGTTTGCCGTAACGGCCGCGCGAGGGAGTTCGATCATCGTGCCGATGAGGTACGGGAATTTCACGCCCGTCTCCTTTTGCACCGCCAACACTTCACCCTCAACGAGCTTACGAAGCTTCGTGAGCTCAGCTTCGGTCGCGATGAGAGGAATCATGATCTCTGGCGTGAGCGTCATGCCTTCTTTCACGAGTTGAGCGGCGGCCTCAGCGATCGCGCGCGTTTGCATGAGGTAAATCTCAGGATACGTAATCGCGAGACGGCACCCCCGGTGACCGAGCATCGGGTTGAACTCATGCAAAGACGCCACGCGAGTTTTCAACTTCGCGAAATCGACGTTGATCTTTGAGGCGAGATCTTTCGTTTCTTCATCCGAGTGAGGGACAAACTCGTGAAGCGGCGGATCCAGCAAACGAATCGTCACTGGATACCCCTTCATCGTCTTGAAGAGATCCGTGAAATCCTGTCGCTGCATCGGGAGAAGCCTATGGAGTGCGGCCTCGCGTTCGACTTTCGTTTCAGCGCAGATCATCTCGCGCATGGCCGTGATGCGATCAGCGCCGAAGAACATGTGCTCGGTTCGGCAGAGACCGATACCTTCAGCGCCGAAACCGCGAGCAGTCGTTGCATCTTTTGGCGTGTCGGCGTTCGCGCGAACTTTCATCGTGCGGTGTTTATCCGCCATTTTCATCACGCGTTCGAAAACTGCGTCGAGCTGCGGCTCGACCGTTTTGATTTCGCCCAAATAAACGTGGCCGGTGCCGCCGTCGAGAGTGATGACGTCACCTTTCTTGATCACGTATCCGTTGACGCGCATCTCTTGGCGCGCGTAATCGATTTGCACTTCGCCGGCACCCGCGACACAGCACTTTCCCATTCCGCGCGCGACAACGGCCGCGTGCGAGGTCATGCCTCCGCGCGATGTGAGAATGCCTTGAGCCGCGACCATGCCGAGAATGTCTTCAGGCGACGTCTCAACACGCGAGAGAATGGTCTTTACACCTTTTTCTTTGAGCTCAACGGCTTCTTCAGAAGAGAACACGACTTGTCCGGTCGCTCCGCCTGGCGAAGCCGGTAGGCCCTTTGTGAGAAGAGTCTTCTTCGCTTTTGGATCGAGCGTTGGGTGGAGAAGCTGATCGAGCGAACGAGCTTCAATACGCGCTAAAGCGGTCTTCTCGTCGATGAGACCTTCGTCGATCATATCGCACGCGATCTTCAGCGCGGCCGCGGCCGTGCGTTTTCCGTTTCGTGTTTGGAGCATCCAGAGCTTACCTTGCTCGATGGTGAACTCCATGTCTTGCATGTCTTTGTAGTGCTTCTCGAGCTTTTGGTAAGTCGAAACGAGATCGGTGTAGCAGCTTGGCATTTTCTCTTCGAGAGAATCGCCGGCGTGACCGCCTGCTTTCGCCTCAACCGCGGTGATGTTTTGCGGAGTGCGAATGCCCGCAACGACGTCTTCACCTTGCGCGTTCACGAGCCATTCGCCGTAGAAAGAACGCTCACCCGTCGATGGATTTCGGGTGAACGCAACGCCTGTGGCCGAGTCGTCGCCCATGTTGCCAAAAACCATCGACTGGACGTTAACGGCTGTTCCCCACGATTCAGGAATCGAGTGGAGACCGCGGTAAGCGATCGCTCGCGGGGTCATCCACGATTTGAAAACCGCAGAGATCGCGCCCCAGAGTTGTTCTTTCGGATCAGTCGGAAATTTTGAGCCCGTCTCCTGAAGAACAAGAGCTTTAAATTTTTTCGTCAAAGCTTTCAAATCATCGACCGTGAGTTCGGTGTCGAGCTTGTAGCCCTTCTCGTCTTTCATGTCCTCGAGCGAAACTTCGAGAAGAGACGAATTCATCCCCATCACGACGTCGGAGTACATCTGCACGAAGCGGCGGTAAGAATCCCAGGCGAAGCGTGCATTACCCGAGCGCTGAGCAAGACCTTCGACGGTTTCGTCGTTCAAGCCCAAATTCAAAATTGTATCCATCATCCCGGGCATCGAGGCGCGTGCGCCCGAACGAACCGAGACGAGAAGAGGATTTTTGGAATCACCGAATTTTTTGCCGATCTTCGCTTCCACGCCCGCGAGAGCTTCTTCGACTTCTCCGACGACACTCTGAGGAATCTTTTGACCGTTTTTGTAGAACTCCACGCAGACTTCGGTGGAGATCGTGAAGCCCGGAGGAACCGGAATCCCGAGAGAGGTCATCTCGGCGAGGTTCGCCCCTTTTCCGCCCAAGATGTTTTTCATCGAGGCGTTGCCGTCGGTTTGGCCGGCGGCGAAGAAGTAAACTTTTTTCGTAGACGGGTTCGAGTTCTGCGTGTTCACGGCTTCAGCTCCTGACGACCCGCACGTAGGCGAGCCGAATTAGAAGTTGTTAGAAATTGCGGAGACCATTCGTAACGTACTCGACCACTTTCGAAATTTCGATGCGGTCTTGCTTCATCGTATCGCGGTGACGGATCGTGACTTTGTTGTCGTTCAAGGTTTCGAAGTCGACGGTCACGCAGTAAGGTGTCCCGACCTCATCGGCGCGACGGTAACGCTTACCGATCGATTGCGAATCGTCGTAGCCCGTATCGAACCACTCTGCCAATTCGTCGCGGATCTTCATCGCCGGAACTTGGAGCTCGGCTTTTTTCGACAACGGAAGAACCGTCACCTTCTGCGGAGCCATTTCCGGGTGGAACCCAAGAACGACGCGAACGTCTTCTTTGCCGTCTTCGTCCTTCGTGATCTCTTCACGGTACGCGGCACACAAGACAGCGAGAATCAGACGATCGCAACCGATCGCGGTCTCGATGACGAACGGAACATATTTCTCTTTCGCAGCTTCATCGAAGTACTCAAGCTTTTTGCCGGAGAACTTCGCGTGCTGAGTGAGATCGAAGTCTGAACGATTGTGGATACCTTCGAGCTCCTGCCAACCGAACGGGAATTTGTATTCGATGTCGCCCGCTTTCAAAGCATAGTGCGCAAGATCTTCTTTTGCGTGCTCGTGGAAGCGAAGATCGGCCTCCGCCAGACCGTATTTTTTCAAGAACGCCCAGCGCGTGTCTTTCCAGGTTTGCCACCAATCCATGTCGGTGCCTGGCTTCACGAAATATTGCATCTCCATTTGTTCGAATTCGCGCGTACGGAAGATGAAGTTGCCTGGAGTAATTTCGTTTCTGAACGATTTGCCGATCGCCGCAATCCCAAACGGAATTTTACGGCGTGACGACTGCTGAATGTTCTCGAAGTTGACGAAGTGACCTTGAGCCGTTTCGGGTCTCAAGTAAACGACGTTTGCCGCTTCTTCGTTCGGACCCATGAACGTTTTGAACATGAGGTTAAAGTTACGCGGCGGAGTCAGATCTTTTGATCCGCAGTTCGGGCATTCTTTTTTCTCGATGTACGACGGCGTGTTATCGGACCGGAAACGCGTCTTACAGTTTTTGCAGTCAACGAGTGGATCGGAGAATCCATCGACGTGACCCGACGCTTTCCAGACTTGCGGATGCATCAAGATCGAAGCATCGAGGCCCACGATGTCCTCTCGGCGAGTCATCGCATTCCACCACGCGCGTTTCACGTTTTGCTTCAGCTGTGCACCGAGTGGACCGTAATCCCAGCACGACCCGAGTCCGCCGTAAATTTCGCTCGATTGAAAAACGATGCCTCGGCGTTTGCACAGAGACACCATTGTTTGAAGATCTTCGAGGCGCTTAATCGTCGGCTGAGACATCTGAGAAACTCCGCAGTTTTTGGTAGGTCCTTACTTTCCGGAAAGGTGAGCGCAAAGCGCGAACAGTCTGGAAAGTAAGGACCTACCTTTATTGCGGAAAAGGTAGCAGTTCGCCTGAGGCGGAGCAACGCCAGCGCCGGGCGTCAGGATTTGGCGATCGCGCCAAGAGCCGCCTGCAAAAACGGCAAGGTTTCTTTGTCGGCTAGAGCGGCTGCTCGCTCGAAGGCGGCAACGGCCGCCTCGCGGCTGGAGCCACCCGGAATGCCGAGAACTTCGTAGGCGTCCCAGGAGTGACCGTTCCACATGAAGAACACGTTGAGCGCGCGACCGTGATCGTCGACGAGCTCGGCTTGCACCTTGCGCGCACGCGGTTGGTAATTGGCCGAACCGAGCGGCTTTCTTGGATCGGAGAATTTGGGCGCAGGTTTGTTGGCGACCTGTTTGGCCTCACGGGCTTTGTCGGAGGCCACGTGGTCTTCATCGCGGAGTTCGAGCTTCACGGGCCCTTTGGGCGCGCGTCGCATCACGTAGAACGACAGCACGAGCAACGTGACAATAAAGCCGTTCAAGATTAGGAAGTTCTTCGCGCTCAACTCCACTTTTCCAAAGCGCTCCGTTTCACTTCGACATTAAAGGATTTTTACGATGGCTGCCAACCCTTTCGATTCGCAGAACGCAATTCCGGGCGTTAAAAAAGTCATCGCGGTTTCTTCGGGTAAAGGCGGAGTCGGAAAATCAACTGTCGCGATTAACTTGGCCGTCTCATTAAAGCGCGCCGGCTACCGCGTGGGTCTTCTCGACGCCGATATTTACGGCCCTTCACTTCCGCGCATGGGCGGGCTTTTGAATCAAAAAGTCGAGATCGGCGACGACAAACGTTTGATGCCTCTTGAACGCTACGGCGTGAAAATGATGTCGATCGGCTTCTTGGTGGAAGAAGACCTTGCGATCGTTTGGCGTGGTCCGATGCTGTTTAAGGCGATGGATCAATTCCTGCGCGACGTCGCGTGGGGCGAACTCGATTACTTGCTCGTCGATATGCCTCCGGGCACGGGCGACATCCAACTTTCACTCGCGCAGAAAGTTCCGGTCGCGGGCGCGATCGCCGTTTCGACTCCGCAAGACATCGCTCTCGCTGACGTCAAAAAAGCGATCGACATGTGGTCGCGCGTGTCGGTGCCTTTGATCGGCGTCGTCGAGAATATGTCCTGGATGGTTGTTCCGGGCGGCGAGCGCGTGCAGCTTTTCCCGCGCGGCCAAATGGACAACTACCTGCGCGAGCGCGGAATCGCGAAGATCGGCGAAATCCCCTTCAATCCAAAGGTTGCCATCGGCTCCGAAGCCGGCATCCCGATTTCAGAAAGCACACCGGCCGCGGAAGAGTCGGTGGCGTTTGCGGCGGTCGCGGCGAAGATCGCTGAGGCAGTTCCCGCTGGGAACTGATGTTCAAACGTTCTAAACGTTCGCGTTCATGTTCACGATCAAGTTCATGTTCGACGTCTTCACGTTTAAACATTGAACTTGAACATGAACACGTACGTGAACGTGTCCGTTTAAAACGTGAGACGTTCCCCGGCCCGTCCCGCCTTGAGCCACCCGCACGAAAAAGCTAACACCCTCGCAGCGCACGGCGTTATTCTCAAAAGACACGAGGGGGTTTTCATGAACATCCAACTCACCCGCCGCTGACGACGCCAAGTGCTGAGAGCTGCCCGTACGCGCGGGGTTGAAATCCCGGTCCGGCGACGGAGGCCAAAAATCGATTCCTCCTTTGCTCGAAGAAAAGTGGCAAACCGTACGGAAGTGCGGGGCGCAAAGCTAAAGGGGCTCACCGAGATTCTGACATTGATGTCTTACGCTCGAAGCCAGCCAGCTGCCTTGATCAAAGAATCGACCGGGCACTTGAAAAGGCAACTTGGAGGAGACACCAACATCGACCGCTGAGAAGCGGACGATTCCAACACCCGCCCCGAGAGGCGGGTTTCTTTTTTTCCGCTGATCATCAGCTCAGTTTAGCGTAGGACAACGACAAAACTCGAACCCGCATTGAATGTTCCCGAGATAGAAACTCCAAGCGAGCTCAACGAAGGCCCCGTCGTCAGATCTCCCGCCGCATAGACTCGGTCGGGCTCCGTGGAGTCGGTCAGCAAACCGCTCGCATAGCGAGCTGTCAGACCAGCGCTGAAATTTCGAACGTTAGAATTGTTCGCAGTCACACCAAACGCTCCCCCGCCTTCGGGGATGTTGATCGTTGTCGTGCTGTTAAAATTGAATGTGGCGACTGCAGACGCCGATTGAAGATTCGTGAGCGTCCAAACACCGACACCGGAATGAACCATCGCCCCCGAATAAGTAATCGACACGCTCCCCGAAGTTCCAGCTGGAACGAGCGCGATCGCCATGCCTGAAACGGTGCCGCCGTTCAGATACTGCCCTAGAATCGTCGCAGACTGTCCTGCGACAGTGACGCTCGTTGCAGTAAAAGTACTCGCAGATCGCGCAGCGAAACCTACGAGCACGTAGCGGTTCGGAGCTGGCACACCGAAATTCACACCGCTATAGCTGTAGGTAGACAAATTCGACAGATCATAACTGAATCCCTGATAGCTCGACATCAGCGCTGTCGGTCGCGAAATGAAGGCAAAGGGCATCTGCGCCTCCGCCGCCGAAACCAGGGCTAAACCTGCGGCGCACGCGAAGAACGACTTTAGAAGCCAGCGACCCATGAGACATACCCCGTTGTTCCGGCCTTGATGATCGTCAAAACCGTGTGACCGCTCGCCGAAATTTGATTGCTTGCGCAGCCCGGTACGCATCTCCAAGTCGTAATATCCGCATTCGTACCGAGAGTGAAGGTACCAGCGCTCGTGAGGATGAGCGTGTAATTCGCTCCATTGAACATGGATCCGGCGGTGAATGTGAGTGTGCCGGGCGCAACGCTTGTCTGCTGAATGTTGGCCGCCGTCCAATCCGTGTTCAAAGAGGCGTGCGACACGAAAGCACCTTTGATCTGACCATTCACATCTAACTTCGCCTGAGGCGCCGTCGTGCCGATACCGACATTCCCGGAGGTCGTGACAGAGAGGCGCTCGACTGGATCACCTTGGTTTCCGGTATGAACCGAGAAACGATTGCCGCCACCGCGGTTTGAGTCCGAGGACATCGTGATCGCGATCGCGTCTTTGAACCCGCCACTCGTACTGTTGCGTTTCAGGGAGTCGCTCGCGACATCATAGTAGGTATTCGTACCGATGATCGAGAAGTTCCAGCCGATCGTACTTCCGGTGCCTGAACCGCCGCTGGCGATCGTGAGCCCGGTGACCGGATCCGAGATTGCGTTGCCGATGCCGAAGAGAGCTCCGCCTTGGTTCGTCTGACCGGCGCCGAAATTGGCCGCATTCGTCGATGCTAAGTGAAGAAGTGCGGCCGGGCTCGTCGTCGCCAAACCCACTCGGCCCGTCTGATCGATCTTCATGGCGTTACCGGAGCCAAACGTTCCGTTATTGACGTTGAACTCGATCCCTTTTCCAACGCTTCCCTGAACGACCGCATTGGCGGTCGTTCCGTTGTAGCCAAAATAACCGCGATAGTTGGTGCCGATGTAGTTCGATTGGCTGATGGTCCCGTTCCCGAAGTTCATGATTTGGCCCGCGACGCCACTTGCGCCAACGTCGAGCAAGAAATTCGGCCCCGTTGTGCCAATGCCGACATTACCGGCGGAATCGATTCGCATCCGTTCGGTGAGCGAAGAACCATTTGTAAAGAAGGCCATGTATTTTCCGGCAGCCGTCGCACTCAGGCTCATGCCGTTGCTGCTTCCGCCCATCGTTCCTGCGAGACTGCCCGTATTCGTAAATACGTTGAATGAACCGTTTTGGCCCGAAGATCCCGAGTTCACCATCGTGCGGCCGAGTATCGTGCCGTTGACATCAAGAGTGACGGTCGGAGATGTCGTGCCGATGCCGACGTTACCACTCGCGTAGCTGATGCCGCCCGCTTGCGTCGTCCACTGAGACGAGACCGGAGCCGCCGCCCAACTTAAGACGCCCGATCCATTCGTCGCTAAGAGTTGACCGCTCGTGCCTGTGCCCGTTGGCAACGTCAACGTGTAAGCCGCGCCAACAGGGTTCACGAGATTGACTGTTGAACCTGCGTTCGTCAGCGAGACGCTGTTGAAGGTCGCGCTATTGGCGCTAAAATTTCCCGTCCCGTCACGCTTGATGAGCGCGTTCGAAGTATTCGCCGACGTGGCGGCATTTGCCAAAAGTTCAGCCGAGTGTATGTCGGCAGCCGTTGACGCGCCGACCGTCGCCACGCTCGGATTCGGATACGTGCCCGAAAGATCTCCGCCCGCAGCACCCGTTGGCGAAAGTGCCGTCGGCAGCGTAAACCAAGACAAGTTCCCCGAGGTATCGGATGCGAGAACTTGGCCCGCCACCGAAGCCGCCGCGGTTGGCCACTTCAACACGTAGGAACTCGTGACCGCAGTCGGCGCTGAGAGCGCAATCGTATTCGATCCCGAATCCTTGTAGACCAAAGAGCCAACCGTTGCTGACGTCAAAGTCACCGCACCGGCCGCGAAGTTGCCTGAAGCGTCGCGCTTGATGATCGTCGAAGCCGAATTTGCAGGCGTCGCTGCATTCGCAGCCAATTCCGCTGCGTGGAGAGACGCGGCCGAAGAACCTCCGACCGAATTAACCGTTGCTGCAACCGAACCAGAACCGCTGGCGGTCACATCGCCCGTCAGTGCCGTCAATCCCGAACCCGCTGCGGCGAGTGATGTCCACGCCGATCCATTACAGAATTGGATGCTACTTGAGTTAAAGCGCAGCGCGCCCGCGAGGGTCGTCGCGCAAGTCTCTGCACCGTCACCGATCTTGAGAGAACCCGCGACCTCGAGCGCCGCATTTGGCGCTGTCGTGCCGACACCGACTTGCCCCGCTGTCGTGACCGTCAGGCGAGCGGCGCCATTCGTCTTCAACGTGAAGTCAAAGGCATCATTGGTTCCGATCGTTGCGACCCCGGCAAACGAATTTCCTCCGTTGGCGAAAGCCAGAGGCAGATCTGCGGGCACGAGACTGCGGTAGGTCGGCGCTCCCGCAGAGCCGTTCGGCGCTGCGAAAACGAGGTTCGCCGACCGCGAGGCGTAAGTGATCTGCGCGTCGTTGATCGCGATCGACGTGCACGAAAGATTGTCGGTCACCGATGTGTACGTGAGCGTTTGTCCGGCTCCGCAGCTTGTGACAGCTTGAGCGCCCGTGATCGTCGATCGTAAATCCGACATCGCGACATAGTTTGGGGCCCACGCTGTTCCGTTGTAACGAAGAACCTGACCGCTGGTCGTCGGCGACGCAGAGACACCGACGCCCTTGACCCCATTGACGGTCACCGACCCCGTATTGGATAGCGCGATGTCACCACTTACAGAAACGCCGACCGCGACGTTCGATCCATTGCCAACCCAAATTTGGGAGTCACTGAGAGTCGACGATTGCTTCGCGTTGAAAGCGGCAAAGTCTGTTTGAGCCAGATAACCGTCTTGGCTCGCGGTCGCCTTCGCGATGGTGATATTCGGTGTGGCTCCCGCCGAAGACGCAAGCGGTGCGGTCGCAGTCACGCTCGTGACCGATCCGGTCGATGCCGCGACCCATGAGAGCACGCCCGATCCATTGGTTGAGAGAACGTAACCTGCTGTGCCGGCGGTCGCCGGTAAAGTCAGCGAGTACGGCGCGGAGAGAGTTGACGGAGCCAAGACTGAAATTTGGTTTGTTCCTGAGTCAAACAGCTGGAGATCGCGAGACTTCACATGAGTGGCAGTCACGGTCGCCGCCGTGACGACTCCGGTCGTCGTGAGATCGCCTGACGTATTCATGCTGGTCGAACCCGCAATCGCGCCTGATGTAATGGCGGCACCCGAGACTTTACCTGCCGCCGCGATCGTCGGGAGATCGGACTCAGCGAGTGCCGTCGTCGCCATCACGCGGCCGTAGGTGTCGTACGTCACTTTGGTACCTGTTCCGCCGGCGCCGATAGTGGCGAGCGCAATTGTTCCGGATGACGTAATGGGTCCTCCGGTCAAGCCTGCTCCGGTCGCGACCGAAGTCACCGACCCGCCTGATGTTCCAACACTTAAAACACTGGAACCTGTCGAATATTGGAGTTGCGATGAGCTCGAGTTAAACCAAATTTGACCAGCTGCCGGGATCGTTGATGGTGTCGCTCCGACCGAAGGCAGCGCCGCACCCGTTGAGCCGCCTTTGATGTAGCGGTTAGACGTGCCATTCACGAGAGCGACTAGCTCTGTGTACTGAGCGTTGTTGAGCGGCGAGACGTTGACGAGAGAGCCGTCTGACTCCGCGAACCGGAGAAGATTTTCCGCACCGAAGCCACCGACTTGAACCGAGTCGATCGCCATTGCCGAGTGCGTGAGGGTGGCAACCGGCATCGAGTCCCAAGTCGTCATCGTCGAATCTTTGAATTGAACAAGAACTTTTCTTTCATCGGCCGCAGCCGGTGAATATGTGACTGTTCCTGAACCTGACTGACACAAACTGCTCGCAACGGCGAACGAAGATTTATTCGAGAGAACTTGTTGAAACGACCAGGTGTTCGAGTCGTTTCGAACGTTCGTCGGCGCTCCGTCGTTGAGCGAAAGTGTAAATAAACCCTCGCTCCCCGTGAGATCTTTCGTTTGCGTTTCATCGTAGAGAACGCACTGTTCGACCGGCGTTAGAATCTTCACTCGGAATTGCGTGACTCCCGTGAACGGCGATCCGTCGGGCTTCACGATGCGTCCTTGAAGCGTGATCGTGGGAGTTGTCGCGCGAGCGACTCCCGCCAAACACATAACGACTAGAATGAAGCTGAGCTTTTGCCATTGACGTGCCATCAATGACTTATCGGGTTTACTTAACTAAAACTAAGCGGTGTGACGATAACCGGATCTCAGTCTGGGACGAATGGCACTCCAGTTCGTTAGAACTCAAACGTGAACCTCAATTCCAAATCCGAGAAGAGCGCCGATTGCGTGCCGGCCGTCTGGATGACCGAATCGCGGTAGCTAAAGTTGAGCCGTTGGTATTGCCCGTACCAAAAAAGTCCAAACCATACTTTTTCAAAAGCGCGTTTTTCAAGACCAACCGAACCATCGAACATGAACGCGCTATCGGCTTTCATGGATCCGGTGCGCGCGCTGAGAAGCAGCGGTTGCTGAAAGCGGCCCAAGAGCGATGCGCGAGTGCGCTTGTTCAAATAGAAGGTGTCCCGAACGCCGACGCTGAGATTAAGGAGCTGAATATCACGCAGCTGCGGTTGATGACTCATTAGCTCAAACATCGCGAGCGGCATTTGATGAATTTGAGTGCCTAGAGAAAACGTAAGCTCGTTCTCTTTCGACGTCTTCTTGGCGTAACTTCCCTCAAGGGAAATCGATGTCCAGTCTGATTCGAGTGTCGTCAGTGCGACCGATGAGTTCTCGAACTTCATCGGCGTTCGGTGATAGCTCGCCTCGATCCCGAATTCGTCGGTCGCCTGCATTTTCACGCCAACGTTGGTCGCCGGGCCACGAAGATCTCTGTAGTTTGTGCTGACCTCAGTGAGGTTCTCGTCGTAGGCAACGTAGTTCACACCGACACCCAAGTAGATCTTGAGTCCCAGCGGCTCAGATGGCTCTTCGATTTTCAAAGGAGCAGGCGCGGCCTCTGGAACGAGAGACAAGGGCGTCTGGCTGACAGGCTCGACCCGATCCTCGCTTGCGATCGATCGACGGACTTGCTCCTGCGAGTGGACGTTCTGGGCAATCGAAGCGGCGTAGCGACGCATGTGACGCGAGTGAAGCTCGCGACCCGGTGTTGGCTCTATCGGTCGAGGATTTTCAGCGATTTCGATCTGCGCGGAGACTTGGGGCTTCTCAACGATCTCGCTCTGGTTGGCGATTGGCGCCTCGGTCGCAGAACGTGTCGGAATGATCGATGAAGAAGTCGATGTAGCAGGTTTGTCCGCGTGGCCCGAACGCAACGCGAGCGCGCTTGTGACTAACAGCGCGAAAAGAAACAAAAGGGTGACCAGCAGACGACGTCTCGAAGACATACAAACTTATCGGGGGCTGGCGCCAGAACTGGACAGTTCACTGGTCGAGTTTACTGCGCGACTCGACCAGAAACGTTCAGGTAAACGGTATGACTTTGCGGTGTCACGTGGTGAACGGAGTTAACAGGCGCACCGATCGAGAGCGTGGCGGTGTTTCCCAGCGCCGTTGGCTGTCGCATAAATCCGCCTTCTGACACACTCAGGCCTGGTGCAGGCGGCTCCGAGGCTGTGTTGCCGCCACGAAATCCGTCGCGAAAAGAAACCGAGCTATTGACGTTACAGCCGGTGAAAATCGTCATCAGACTGAGTGCGCAAATCATCGACCGCATACGGTCTTATCGGCATTTTGATCAGGAAATTTACTCAAACCCGGCCCCCACTCGCTTCACCCATTGACGCCCAGATCAAAGCAGATGGCTCGCGGAGCCGGCCCGAAGCTTGCTCTGGGTCGAACCTATGAAAAACGTCTTTGTTCTTCTCGCGACTATCGTGGGCACGCTCGCTTTTGCCTCATCGTCTCGTGCCGTCAAGCGAAACACCCCTTGCGAAGCCCAACGCGTGGTCGAAATGCGAAATGCCGTCATGGCCGCTCACCTTCTCTGCAAAACAGTTGTGACCGGTGAGATGTACGATGCGTTCGTCATCAAAAACCGAAAGCGCATCAAACAAGCCAATGACGTCGCCGTTCAGTGGCACCTGAAAAAGTACAAGAGCCGAAAACATTTCGATGCCCTCGACTCTGAAGTCATGAATAGTATCTCGATGGTCTCGAGCCAGAATCCTGGCTACTTCTGTGAGCGAATGAAAGAGTTCGCTCCGCTCGTTCAAACACTGAGCGTCGATGAATTGTTGAAAAAGCAAACGCAGATCGAACTCCCCGTTTGCAAATAAAAAAGGCGAGCTCGAAAGCTCACCTTTTTTATTTTAGATCCCGCTCGGAGCGAGCGCTCCTTTTACGGAATCTGCAGACGAGCTCCGACCGTCACCCGCGCTCGGCGTGACAGGCTGTTCATCTCTGCCAGCTCCCGAATCGTTGTTCCGTACTTCTTGGCGATTCGAGTCAGCGTTTCCCCCCGACGAACCACGTGAGTCGTCTTTTTCGCTGGGGCTGCTGGGGCCGCCGAATTGGCCGAGCGAAGCCCGGCCAATTCAGATCGGAAGAGCACACGT
>CAJYIL010000770.1 GCA_913774795.1 Pseudobdellovibrionaceae bacterium | reverse complement strand
CATGCGTATCAAGGCGGTCTCATCGAGCATATTCTCTCGATTTGCGGGCTCATGAAGATGATGCATGCGCACTACGCGGCTCAGAAAGTGGAGCTCAAGCTCGACTATCTCCTCTTCGGTGCGATCTTTCACGACATCGGTAAAGTCTGGGAGCTCGATCCCGAAGGCGGCATCACTTACACGGATAAAGGTAAGCTTCTCGGTCATATGATCATGGCCGTCGAGCTTGTCGAGAAAAAAGCCTCTCGCATCTTCGGCTTCCCAGAAGAGATCAAAGATCATTTGAAGCACATCATCTTGAGTCACCACGGTCGTCTCGAGTATGGTTCGCCAAAGGTCCCGATGTTCCTCGAAGCGTTCTTAGTCGCTGCGATCGACGATCTCGATAGCAAGATCAACACGATCTCGATGTTCATCAAAAACGAACGTGATGCCGGCGGCGATAAGTGGTCGCGCTTCAACACGCTCTTCGAACGCTATTTCCTCCTGAAGGTTTGATTTCGCATGTGGAACGGGTTTCTTGATTTTCTCCAGGCGTACCGACGCTATGATCCGGCCGCAAAATCGACAATCGAGATTGCGCTTTTGTACCCTGGCCCGCGTGTGATGCTCTTTCACCGTATCGCCCATTGGTTTTATGACCAGCATCTTCATTTTCTCGCGCGCCTGGTCTCCGAGCTTGGTCGTGCTTTGAGCGGAATCGAAATTCATCCCGGGGCGCGAATCGGAAAACGCCTCGTAATCGACCATGGAATGGGCTTGGTCATCGGTGAAACGGCTGAAGTCGGCGACGACTGCATCATCTTTCACGGCGTGACTCTTGGTGGAACAAAGTTCGACCCGGTAAAACGACACCCCACCGTCGGCAATCGGGTTCTCATCGGCACTGGAGCAGCGATCTTAGGGCCGATCACGCTAGGAGATGATTCTCGAGTCGGTGCGAATGCGGTTGTGACTCGTTCGGTCGAACCCGGCGTCACCGTTGTTGGAAATCCTGCGAAGCCGATTTGAATCCCTGTACGCAATTCGAATTTGCGGTTGGCAAATGAGCGGATTTTTTCGATCGTGGTGCCCGGAGGCACTCATATGAAAAAGTTCGCGTTGATCTTCGTTCTTTCAATTTTGACATCGGTCGCCCAGGCGAGAACGGGTGGGCCCGTCGGTCTCGGGATTATTCTCGGCGAGCCCAGCGCGCTGAACTTGAAATATGATCAGAGCCCGAACGACGCTTTCGATCTTGGCCTTGCATTTAACTTCGATCGTTGGGTTCTCGTTTACGGCGACTACCAATACAAATTCGCGAACGTGATTCGGCCCGCACCGCAACTCACGCCGTACTTAGGCTTGGGCGTCGTGATCGTGGCTTCGAATAAATCGATCGAGGATACGCGCGGGACACGCTACTTCGATTCATCGGCTTCTTCAAAATTCGCGCTGGGCGTGCGTGTGCCAATCGGGATTGAATGGCGTCCCGACGCACCGATCGGGATCTTCGCCGAAATCGCCCCGGGTCTCGCAGTGATTCCTTCGACGGTCGGTTTCTTCCAGGGCGGTATCGGTATTCGTTACTACTTCTAAGAGTGCGGTTAGCGGCGTCGGCCCGGCGTAAATTTGCGACCACCGCCGGGCGCACTTCCCCCGCGCTGGTCGCGGCTTGAGCGTTCACTCGTGCGGCGATCCTTCGGGCTCGCGACCGACACTCCGGCTTCGCCTGGGTAAAGGGCGAGAATAAACTCAGCCTTTCGTTCACCCACCAGCGCCGGTAGATCGCGTGCGAACGCTTCAATGACGGTCTCGGTGGCTTGAGTAAAATCCATTCCGAGGAGAACTCTTCGACCGGCGAAACGCTCGCTCAACTCTGTGAGTAGGCGACCGAGTCGGTAAGGTGTATCCATCAGAATGACCGGTCGTTTCTCTCGCGTAAGTTCATTGAGCGCCGTCGATCGCTCTTCGCGCTCGGCTGGCAAGAAGCCGCGAAACAAAAACGAGCGCATGTCGCTCCCACTGACTGAAAGCAGACACATCAAAGAGGAGGCGCCCGGAATCGGCTTTGACGAGAGGCCCTCCGAGCGGCAGAGAGCGACAAGTCGTGCCCCGGGGTCACAGAAACCCGGCGTACCGCAATCGGTGACGAGAGCGACTCGCGACGTGCGGCAGAGGGCGACTAAATCAGAGAGCTCGGCGTCACGCGTGTGTTCATTCAGAAGCTCGAGACGCTTTCCCTCGATGCCGAGTGATTTGAGGAGCTTCGAAACTTCACGGCGTTCCTCACCGATCACGACGTCGGCGGCTTTTAAAACGTCGATCGCTCGCTGTGTGAGATCGCCCGAATCGCCGATGGGAGTCGCTACTAATTCAAGTGACATGCTTCAGCTCTAAGTTATCCTCGGAGAATGATCAAGCCTTGGACGTGTCTGAAGTCGACCGAGATTTTCAAAACGAGTTTCTTCCGGTTTCGGCGCGATGAGTGCGAATTGCCCGACGGTCGCGTGATGCCCAACTACTACGTCATGGAATTTCCGGATTGGGTCAACGTCGTGCCGATCACGGATGACGGTCGAATGGTTCTCGTCGAACAGTACCGTCACGCCAACGGAAAAACACTTCTCGAAATTCCCGGCGGGTCCACGAATCCGCCCCAAAACGGCGAACCACAAGAAGACCCGAAGAAAGCGGCTCTCCGCGAGCTTCTCGAGGAGACCGGCTATGCGCCTGACGACATTCGTCTTCTCGGTGTTCACGCACCAAATCCCGCGATGCAGAACAACCGCATGCATACCTACATTGCAACCGGTTGTAAGAAAGTCGACGAGCCCGATTTGGATCCTTTCGAAGACATCAGAACTGTTTTGATGCCGGTCCCTGAAGTGATCGAAAAAGTTTTGAGCGGAGAGATCAACCACTCGATCGTCGTCGCGTCTCTGTTTTACGCGTTGCCAACGCTCGGGTTTCATCTTCCGGAAAAACGGCCTTAAATTTCCATAAACTCGAAATGTTTGATCGAGTCGAGGCTCGCCGCGACTTGTTGTCGCCCCGAGTGACATGTATCCAGATAGACGAGTCGAACCTCCGGCAGTTTCTCCGCGACTAAATTTAAATTCACGGGCTCGTTTTCGAAAAGATAGATCGTGCCGAATCGGTGCGCGCTTTCGCGCAAGACGTCGACCTTAAATTCGGCGTCATCCCACTCCGCGACCGGCTTTAAGCGAAGCTCGATACCGGGCTCTCCCAGAGGGAAGCCGTGATCATGCAGCGATTTCTTCGTGCCCTCGAGCATGCGAGGAACATCGCGGCCCGTGAGATACATGATCTCCGCGCCGGCCGCGCGGATTCTTTTAACGAAATCGACGGCCCCATTCAGGGGCTGATCATGATGGAGATAAGAATCGCTGAAAAAGCCCTGAGCCCAGAATTCGTGGAGGTCGCGGTAGAAATCAGGATGGGCGACTTTTTGGAGGCCCACTCGCTCCAAGGCCTCCGTGAGACCCCAATCGGTCGGTCGAATCGGCAAATTGCGTGAGAGTTCGCACTCTCGTGGATAACGATGTTGATATTTCGGATCGGCGACGAATGCGTCGACGATGCGGCACATCCGCGTCGTAAGATCGAAGAGCGTTGAGTCGAGATCGAACACCGCGAGAAACGGCGTCTGTGTTTGTCGAGCGGTTTCGGCTTCTCTGAGAATTCGGTGCAAAACGTCCATGCGCTCAAGTTTCGCTTAAAAAGTTGGGTTTCGTTAGTCGTTTCCTCGCCTCGTTTGTGTGCGTTGACGGTCATAAATGAGTTTGCGACGCTGTCGAGATGCTACTCGTGTTGATCTTTTCTTTTTTTTCCCGAATGGCGCATGCGCAAGTCTGTCCCGTCTCTCCTCCTGCCGGTGTTGAATGCGTAGAGACGGCATCTTCGAAATCGATCACGGCGTTTTCGATTTGCGCCGCGATCAGTAACGCACATGCATCGAACCGCGCACTCATGGTGCCGATTAAGACAAGCGCGGAGTGGGCGAGCTTCCGTACCCATCCGCCCGCGGGCGTGACGGTTGGCGCGTGTGGACCGCCGACGTTTATTTTCACCTCGAGTCAAAGCTGGACTGTCCCCGCTGACTGGAACAACTCAAACAATTCGGTTGAATGCGTCGGCGGCGGCGGCGGTGGTGCATCCAATGATGTCGGGGGTGGCGGCGGTGGCGCTTATGCGAAAAAAACGAACGTGACATTCGCAGCCGGTAACACAGTCACAGTTCAAGTTTTTCCGAGCGCTGCTGCGGATTCTCCAGGCGGAAGTTCGCACATCGTTTACCAGGATTCGACGGTCATTTCAGCTGACGCGGGGAAAGCCGGCACTTCGAGCGGCGGAGCGA
>CAJYIL010000769.1 GCA_913774795.1 Pseudobdellovibrionaceae bacterium | reverse complement strand
CTTTCTTTATCGTCCAAGTCTGGATGTCGATCTAATTTCGCTCTCGGGTCGCGCCACAGGCGCGCAGCAGGATAGTAGTGCGCCAGGATCTCGCGATACCCTCGCCCCTGTTTGGCCATTTGCCGCGCACCCCACTGGCACAATCCCACTCCGTGCCCAAATCCACGCCCCACGAAACTGTACGTCTCGCCCACGCGTGAAACCTCGAACGCCGTGCTCTTCAATTCGCCGTAACCGATTGCTTGCCTAAAGTCGTTCGCGGTCATCGTGCGCCCACGGCCGCCCGCGAGTGCGAGCATGACTTGAGTGACTCGTCCTGAGTCATTTCGTCGACCGACTTCGAGCGACGTCAAAGGTTGGCGGAGTTTCTTCGCGAGCTGCGCGAGAGTGAGCTGCAACTTCCAGTTTGATTTCGCCGAGAATGGACAGCCCGCTGTTCCCGCCGAGTCGCGAGTGCCCCAGACGTTGAGTGAATCCTCCGTGTGGCCACCGCAGTCGGAGTGAAAGTAAGCCGAAATCAAACGATCGCCGACTCGTAAAACTTCACCGCGTGTTTCCTCGATCGCTGCACGCGCATTCGAACTCGAAGGTGCATCGGTGACGAACATCTGATCCATCACATCGCTCTCGACATCGAACTCCCGCGCACGCGATTGCGATTGCCGGTAAAGCGCAAATGTTCTTGCGGCCACCGCTTGTGCCTTGAGTGCTTCGAGCGGCCACGACGCCGGCATCTCGGCCGGCAAAACGCCTTGAAGATAAGTTTCGAGATCAAGCGTCGCGATGACGTTCTTTCCACGTAACGCCAAGACCGAAGGCACCGGCTTTAAGTTTAAACGAAGGTTCGATCCGCTCACGGTATTGAGAAGCACTCCCTCCACTCGACCATTTCTGACGATGAAGCTGCGAGGGCCTGGATACGCGCGGTCGTTCACGGTGAGGTTCACGCCCGTGAGCGAGAACGCCGTGACGTGCGCCACGCGCACGCGAATCGGATTTTGCGGAGGAACGGGACGCGCGAACGGCGTCGGCGCCGCGTGAGCGATCGTCATGATCGCCGCGAGGAGAGACATCAGTGTCATGGCTCGAATCAAATCGCGCTTCGGCGTCTGCGCCAACTGAAAATCGCTCTGGGCGCGGATTTGCGAACCTCCACGCGCGCGATTCTTAAACCGCTGTGGATATCAGGCGACGTTTGTAAGAGTGCTGGTCTAGTTTTTCTTCGCTGGTTTGCCTTGGGCCCGCTGATAATGCGAATGGCGCGTGGTACGCGAAGGCATCGGGGCCCGTGTGGGTGGCGCGACTTCTCGAGTTCGTGTGACCCCGAAATCAATGTATTGAACGGAGGTGCTCCGCCATTTTCTCGAGACCGTAGCAATCGATCGCGTGCCGCTGATTGTGTGCACGACATCGCAGACGAATATTCGAGACGCTGAACTCACCACCCATTGCTTTTGGGTGTACATGGTCCTCCTCAAGAAAATGTCGCGACTGACAGCGTTCGCCTGACTCGGCATCGGTAAACGTGCAATGGCCGCCATCGCGAAGCCAGACCTGACGTTTAATTTCGACTTTTGACTCCGGCGCCGGAGCGACTTCGCCAGTTCCGACCTGCTTATTTTTAAGTTTCAAACTCGCTTGCTGCCGTTGTTCGGCCCGCGCAATTTTCTTCTCAGGAGCGCTCTTTTCAAGAGCCTCGATCAACGCTCGTTTGAGCACCCCTGCCAAGGTTTGCTCCGGCAGCGCGTGCGAACAGACTTCTTTCAGCCTTTCGATGGCTGCCATCGTTTCGTCATCCAAGCAGACTCGCACTTCAGTCAGATTCGAAGCTCGCGGCAAAGCTCGCTCCTTGAAATGAATCTGCGGGACCGACGTCTGCGACATTAAGAAACGATCGACGTCGCGGGTTGTTTTGTTTTCGAGCTCGAGAACCAGATCACGTTTCTCATCGATCGTAAAGGCTTGGCCGTAAGCCGATTCTTTTCGAAAGAAAACTCCCGCTTGCGCAACACTCGTTAAGGTCATCGAGCCTTGCTCGATCTTTGCCTCAATCACCGGAACTTCGCGCAGCAATCTCGCGGCACTCACATGGCGACCCGCCGTACCGTCATCCATCTTCAGCTGACTCACGCAGTAAGCATGCAAACTCGAAACGCTGAACTTAGAAAATAAATGCCGCCGCTCGATCTCATTTAAAAACTTCAAGAGCTTGAGCGTGATCCTGCGAGATTCCTCTGCAGTTTGCACCGCATTCGCATGCAATAACTCATCAGTCAGGTGTTTCATCGAGCTTCCTCCGACAAGAGTTATACACGCACTTTTAAAGCCGCTAACTTCGCCCTTTTTCAACGCTCGTAAGCCATTCCTGAAACGCGCTCAGGGATGGCGCACAAGCATGAAGATCGCATTCGCGCCGAGTTAATTTGAACATTCGCGAGCCGCCTCGACCTACTGGAAATTTGCTGTCCGACGCAATCCTGGCAAATGAGTTTTCGCCCGCAAGAAGTTTCTTTCCTAAAAAGAAAAGTATTTTGAGAAGTCTGCCGCGAAATAGCGGGTACCCTGGTTGCCTACGAACCATCAGCACTCTGGCGCCGGAGTGCAGTGGCTACCGCGCCTTCTTCCATTGCCAGACAAAATCATTTCCAATTCGAAAAAAAATCGCTCACTCTTGCGAGATGCCCTCCATCTACATCGACGCCGACGCCTGCCCCGTCAAAGACGAAACCTACAAAGTCGCCGCCCGATATAAACTCAAAGTGTTTGTCGTTGCGAATCAGCGAATCAACGTTCCCGTCGATCCTCTGATCGAGGCCGTCGCGGTGAAAGGCGGCTTCGACGCCGCTGATGACTGGATCGTCGAACAAGCAAAGGCGTTCGACATTGTCGTGACAGCCGACATCTTGCTCGCTGAGCGCTGCGTTCGCAAAAGCGTGAAAGTCCTCGGCCACAAAGGCGACGAGTTCACCGAAGACAATGTGGGCACCGCGGTCGCCAATCGAGAGCTCATGCAGAATCTCAGGCACATGGGCGAGATGCGAGGAGGGCCGGCGCCAATGGATCAAAAGGCGCGGTCGCGGTTCTTGGCGAAATTAGATGAAATGATCAACGCCGCTATTCGCGGACGTTAACCGAACGAAAGACCTTTCATAAAGGCCTGCATGTGCGCCCAAGCCACTCGCTTGAGCTCCGGGTGCAAGAGCAAATCTTGAGGAGACTCGGTGGCCACGAAACGAATCCCTTCCCACGCGGCCCACTCCCCGATTTTCGGGAAGTGACCGATCAACGAGCGCGCCGTTTTTGATCCGAAGATCAAGACGGGCTTCGCTTGGCGGAGAAGGGTCGCGAAGATTTCTTCGGGTGCCGGCGTGTGCGCGTGATTCCACTCCAAGATAAATACGTCGCTCGCAACGTACTTCATCGCTTGAATCATCTTGCGCGTCAGTTCGCCCGACTCTCCATCTAAAGGGAAAGAAGCGGTTTCACTCGAAACAAGAATGATGAATTTCGAAGCATTCTCATCGCCCGACGAGCGCCACTCCGACACGACGGCCGAAGGCTCAAAAGTGTCTTCGAACGAAATCTCTGGAGCTGTGGCCGCTGAAGCATCCACGAACGGCACCATGACCGAATCGAGGCCCAAAACTTCGCGCATGTACTGGATTTGTTCTTTGGAGAGTGCCACCTCCGTTAGCCCTAACAACTCTTGAGGTTGACGGAAACCCCCTATGCAGCGCACAAAAGACCGATGACCACCGTGCGCTCCCTCATCGAAAACCATGATCTTTTTCTCATCGATGCCTACGGTGTTTTGATGACCGGCTCAGGCCCTCTTCCTGGCGCGACCGAGTTCATGGATCAGCTCAAAGCGGCCGGCAAAGACTACTTCATTCTGACCAACGATGCCTCCCGCACGCCTGAGAGCTGCGTTCGCGTCTACCATGAACGCGGTCTCGTTATTCCGGTCGAAAAAATTCTGTCGGCCGGAGTCGCGATCATCGAAGCCTTCCGGGCGCAGTCTCTTCAAGGAGCGCGGTCCGCCGTCCTCGGAACAAGCGAAACGGTTGAGTGCGTTCGCCGTGCCGGCGGCGACA
>CAJYIL010000768.1 GCA_913774795.1 Pseudobdellovibrionaceae bacterium | reverse complement strand
AAAACGTTGATCATCTGCTGACGACGATCAAGTAGCTTCTCGAGAACGAGCTTCGTCTCGGCGGCCGTAAAACCTGAACCGATGAGGCCGTCTTGAATTTGCTCCTCGCTCAACGAAGCGAGCTTGCGCGCCATCCAACGTGCATCATCGAGCTGCATGCGCGAAAACGCTTTGTTCGTCTCAATGACAGAATACTTCGGGAACTTGAACGGCGAAACCCAAGGTGTCACCTCTTCAGGCTCATCGTCTTCATTCGAATCGTCGTCCCCGTCGCCTTCGTTTGCGCGCAAGCGAACGAGATCCCACGGCAGTTTATCGAAGAGACCGTTTTTATAATTCAGGATGTTCGACGCTGTTCCGAATCCGCTTCCGAGATCGCTCACCTCTTGAACGAGCTCGGTTGATCCATCGGGTTTCGTCATCAGATAGGTTTTGTTGTTGTTCTGGCGCATGTCGAATGCGTTCACCCACGCGGTTGCAAGACCGTAGGCACGCAGTTCACGACGATCGGGATGATCGAGATTGTTCCAGCTCCACGAACCCAAATTTTCGAGATCTTCGGGACGCTTGCTTTCGATCGACGCCTGTCGCAACACCAGAGTTTTGATGGTGGCTTCGAACTTCTCGTTGAATTTGATCTCGTCGACGTTGTCCCAATCGTCCTGACCTTTTTTAGAGGCCATCGACTTGATTAACTTCGTACGCAGTTTCTCAGACGAAACAAATGTTCCGTCGTTGAGATAAGCACCGTGAATCGCATCGACAAAAGGATTCAACGTGACTTGAATATTCTTGGAGAAATACTTGAAACCCAAAATGCTCTTCACATCGACTTTCAAGTCTTTGCGAGAATTGTACTCCGTAAAGACTTTTCGGTCGTAATCGATGCGCGTCCCTTCGGGCATGAAGTCGATGATGGTCGCGTTGTAACCGAGCGCCCAAAAAAGGCGCGAGTTGAAGGGCTCGGTCTTCGCTTCGTTGCCGAACTTCACTTTCCATTTGCCGTCGGGCCCGCAGTCCATTTTGAATCCGCCGTGCGTTCCGTAGCTCTTTTTGGGCTCGGTGTATTTGCAGACCGTGTTCACTCGAGAAATATCTCGGCGGCCGAAGCCTGCGAACATGTCGACTTTCGAAATGTCGCGGCCGGGCTTCCAGAATGACGACGGCTTCGGGTCGACCTTTGAAGGGTCAGCCGAACCTCTTGTGATGAGATTTACCGCTTCAGGCGCCCGACGATTCATAATCGAATGATGCAAACGTTTGATCGCCTCGATGGGAAGCGCGCCGATCCAAATTTTCAAAGGAACGGGAGCCAGAAAATTCGAGTTGTAGGCTTCGATCGTCTCTTGGAGGCGTCGAGCATCGTCGTAAGATGGATTTTCAGAGTCCATCTTGACGAGGATCCGAATCGCTTCTTCGAGAGCGAGTAGCGCTTCTTTCGGCATGCGATCATCTTTGTGAGCCGCGATGCTCTCTAAGCGAACTTTGAACTCGAGACGGTCTTCGCGCTCTTCGATCGAATACTTCTTCGTGTCGAGCGCGCCGATTTTGTAGTCGTGCTTGGCTGCGTCGTGCAGTTCGATCTTTTTCGTCAAGGCTTCCGTTTTGACCGTCGCCGGCTCTCGCGTCTCACTTGCGAGCGACGAATGAGAGTCGCTCGGAGCTGACACGCAGGCTGTCAAAATCGTGAGGCCCGAGATGACGGTTAAAGATTTGAAGACACGTGAGTTCATCATAGGTGGCTCATCGACTCTTCGGGCTGTTGCCTCAAGTCTAGTCACCCCGCTAAAGTGTCAAGAATGAAACCTTGGCTCTGGCTCTCACCCCAATTCGCTCACGACATCGCCCCTCTCGCCTTAAGGCTGGGCGCGGCTTTTAAGACCGATGAAATCCCGATCTGGAAACCATTGAAGTGGAATGGTCTGTCTTTCCCGAACCGTCTGGGTCTGGCCGGTGGGGTCGATAAGGACGGTGAATCGATTGAAGAGTGGTGGGCCTACGGCGTGGGTTTTGTCGAAGTCGGTACGATCACTCCCCGCGCCCAAGGTCCAAACCCTGGCGTCATCATGAGTCGCGATCTACCGTCGAAAGCGCTGTGGAACAAAATGGGATTTCCGGGACGTGGAGTCGATATCGCGCGCGAAAATTTCAAAGATCTTCCTCCGCGTCGCCGCACTCCGGTCTTCGCGAACATCGGGAAAAATCGCGACACGTCGAATGATGACGCCGTCAAAGATTACGCCGCCTGCATGCAAACTCTCGACGGTCTTGCCGATGCTTTTGTCGTCAACATCTCCTCGCCAAACACGACCGGGCTCCGCGAGCTTCTGCAACCGCGACGTTTTCAAAAGTTTTTGGGCGGAGTTCTGGCCGCCAAAAATAAGATCGAGTCGTCGAATACACCTGTACTTCTGAAGATGAGCCCCGACGCTGAAGATTCGGATTTGCAGAGCGTGATCAAAATCGCATGTGATCTCGGAATCGATGGGTTTATTGCGACGAACACGACTCTCGCACGCGAGCACGGCTCCCCGTTTCCTCCCGAAGGCGGCGTGTCGGGCTCTCCTCTTGCCGCTCGATCGAAAGAGGTTCTCCAGCTCGTTCGCGACGCCGCAGGGCCGCGCAAACTGGTCGTCTCCGTGGGCGGCGTTATGACGCCGCTCGATGTTCGCGAGCGTCTCGATCTCGGCGCCGACCTCGTGCAAATTTATTCGGCGCTGATCTTTGAAGGTCCCGGATTTTTCAAGCACGTGGCGCGCGAGATGCAAAGCCAGCGCTAGTCTTTTCGCACGCCTCATGTCACTCTGAGCCGATGAAACGTCCTGTCTGGATCCCTGTGGTCACCGGCCTCATGCGTCGCGGTGATAAAGTTCTCGTCGGCCAACGGCCGGTCGGCAACACGCTTGCGGGTCACTGGGAGTTTCCCGGGGGCAAGATCGAGAAAAATGAATCCCCTGAGCAAGCTCTTGTACGCGAACTACGTGAAGAGCTCGGCATCGAAGCCGAAGTCGGCGCTTTGAAACTCGCCTCCACCCACTCTTACGGCGATACAGGCATCGTGATTCTTTTCTACGAAGTTCTCTTCTGGAAAGGTGAACCGAAAAACGTTCACCACATGGACCTCCGCTGGATCACTCCGTCTGAACTCAAAGACCTCTCGATTCCCGATGCCAACCGGCGCATTCTCGACCGTATCGAAGAGGCGCTTCGCTAATGGCGCGGCTGGCGTTCTTCACCGAAGTTCTGCCGCACTCCTTAGCGTCGCGCGAAATTGAAATCGTAGATTACAGTTACGAGTTGATGGTGAGCCTGGCCGATCAACAACACGACGTGCGCGTGTTCTCGACGTATCGTGAGGGCGACGCTCTTCCTCCGTCACACCCCCGACTCCAAATTCTCAGACCTTTTCGCAAGTGGGGCTGGCTCGAACTTCCCCGACTCATTCCGGTGCTCCTTGAGTTTCAACCGGACATTCTTCACTTCATTCAGCCAAGGCGAGAGGCATTTTCAGGTCTGACAAACGCAACGTCCGCTCTTCCGGGGCTTGCGAGTGTCTTAGGCCGTCCGCGGATCGTCGTTTCGCTCTACGATGTGCGACCGAGCGAACTTCAACGCAATCGATTGCTTCTCGCGAGCGCCGATACCGTCATCGTTGCCAACAAGCAACAGGCCGATGAACTCGCACGTTGGTTCGAGGAAAAACCCCAGAAGCCGACGATCGAGATCGTTTCGTTGCCCACTCAAAACTCTCCCGAGGAGATCGAAGTCCTACCGGGCCTCGATCAAATCGACGCCGAAGATTTGATCTTCGTGCCCGGAGATCTCGACGAACAAAAAGATCGCGAGGCGCTCGCGCTGATGCTGAACGAACTCCTCTCGGCGCTTCCCAAGTGCGGTGTCATTTTCGGGGGAGGCTGGGGGCGTCTGACGGTGACTGAGCGACGCGCGTTTATGCGCGGCTTTGAGGATCGCGGAAATGGCGCGCGCATTCTTTTGACGGGACCACTTTCTGTTGCAGGCGAGTTCGCCTGTCTTGAAGCTGCCCGAGTGGTGCTGCTCGCTGGCCTACCGGATTCATCGCTTTCGCTCGCGCGGCATATTCGCCAGGCGCTCGTGAAACAGCGGCCCCTCATTTTGAACGAGGATCAGTGCCGGCTTGACCCAATGAGATGGCGAGACCGCGAAAACGCCTTCATCGTCTCAAGCGATGCCCGTACATGGGGCCAAACGCTCTCCGAGGCTCTTTTGAATTCGGATCTCTTGCGAGCGGTGCGGTCTCACCTACCCGATTTCGCAAGAACCGAGATCGTCGATGAGCCTGGCAATGCCATGAGCCGAATTTACGCGCAGGTCTTGCGTACACCTCGTAAGCCAGTACGATAAGTTGATGGCGAAGCCCGAGCTCCCGAAAAAACTCAACGTCTGCTTGATCGCTCGACAGTTCCCGATCGAGGGTCGCGCGTCGGGTTTTAGTTTTCTTCGTCTCATCGCGCGAGGATTAGCCATGCGAGGTCATCGCGTGACGGTCCTTTCTTCGTTTCACCCCTCCGGCAAACAAGAGATCACGCAAGAAGGTGTGCGAATCTTTTTCTTGATGGAGGGCCGCGGAGCACGCGTTCGCCGCGACCCGTTTCCGGATCTCGTGAAATCGAAGTTTGTCGATCTCCAAAACGATCCGGCCCATGGCCCCTTTCATCTCGTTCATTCGGTCGACGATTCTGCGCACAAAATTTCGCGTCACAAAAATGCGTACCGCGTCGCTATCGCCTACGATGTCGCGGCGACTCGTCTCGCCGAGATGTTCGCGATTATGGGAATGGCGCAAGAAACGCTCGGGTCTTTGTTGAGTTCGGGGATCGCGGTCGGTTACCGGTTCCTAAGAAGCTTTTACGGCAAAGATCGCCAGCTCCTCAAAACCGCGGACGGCGTTTTCGTTACGAGCCCGCGTGAGCGACTGGCGCTTGAACGTTATTATCTCTATCCCGATGCTCGCATCCACACCGTCCCTTACGGGATCGAGATTGGTGACTTGAACGTGAACCGCGAGAAGTCCGATGAGCTTCGCAAGACCATCGGCGTCCCGGAGACGGCGAAAGTCGTCGTGACAATCACGGACATGACTGAAGTCGGGGAAGTGCGAAACTTGCTCGAAGCTTTCGAGCAAGTCGTGATCAAGAAACCAAACGCCCGTTTGATCATCGTCGGCGATGGTCCGAAATTTAAAGAGATCGAGTATGAAATGCTCCTTCTCGCTCTCGCGAGCAAAGTCATTTTCACCGGTGCGGTTTCTGAGGCGTCGATCCCCGATTACATTGCGCTATCGGATGTCTTCGTAAACCTCTCGGCGCGTACGACCGGTTTCGAACCCTCGCTTCTTGAAGCCATGGCGCAAAAGAAGGTCATCATCGGTGCCGAGGGAT
>CAJYIL010000767.1 GCA_913774795.1 Pseudobdellovibrionaceae bacterium | reverse complement strand
TACCTCGACGGCCTTCGCAAGACCGGAATTGAAATCGACCGTATTCCGGATCTCGCGAAGATGTCGCGAAAGCTCGAAGAGTTTGGTTGGAATGTGGTCGCGGTGAGCGGATTTATTCCTCCAGCTGCTTTTATGGAGCTTCAAGCTCACGGGTTTCTTCCGGTCGCGTCTGACTTAAGAATCGTCGATCACGTTCTCTACACGCCCGCGCCCGATATCGTTCATGAAGCCGCCGGGCACGCACCAATCTTGATCGAACCTGAATTCGCGGCTTACTTGAAGGCGTATGCACAAGTCGCGGCGAAGGCGATCATCTCGCACGAAGATATGGCTCAGTACGAAGCGATTCGTGTCCTTTCAGATTTGAAAGAAGATCCGTCGTCAACGCCTGAGCAAATCCGCGAGGCCGAAGAAACCCTTGCGCAAGTGAACGCCTCGATCTCGCATATTTCAGAGGCGGCACTTCTGGGCCGTATGAACTGGTGGACGGCGGAGTACGGGCTCATCGGCACACTCGAAAATCCCCGCATCTACGGTGCCGGCCTTTTGTCATCGATCGAAGAGTCGCGCGCGTGTTTGAGCGACAAAGTGAAGAAACTTCCGCTCACCGTCGATTGCATCGACTTCACATACGACATCACCGAAATGCAGCCGCAGCTTTTCGTAACTCCTGATTTTGCGCACCTCACAACCGTGCTCAACGAACTCGCCGACCGCATGGCGTTTCGGCGCGGCGGTTACGAAGGCCTCGAAAGAGCGTGTCGAGCACAGACGGTGAATACGATTGAGTTCGAAACGGGTCTGCAGGTTTCGGGAAAACTCAAGGCCTTCACGGATTCGTACATGCAGTTCGAAGGGCCTTGTCAGCTCAGCATGAACGGCCGTGAGCTTCAGGGGCATTCGACTCGCTATCACGCGCAAGGATACGGAACCCCTTTCGGGAAGACAAAAACCCCGCTCGCTCAATTGAAAGAAGGCGCACGCACGACGCTTGAGTTTGCGAGCGGAGTGAAAGTCGAAGGCGTGGTTGAGAAGCTCACCCATCTTGACGGTCAACTGATCTTGGTAGCCTGGACCGAGTGCACCGTCACCGATGGCAAAAACCTGCTCTTTGATCCATCGTGGGGAACATTCGATATGGCCGTTGGTGAGCGCGTCGTTTCCGTTTTCGGAGGGCCTGCTGATCGCTTGGCTTACGGCGAAACCGATGACTTCGTCGCGAAGGTGATTCCGCGCAAAACCTATTCGCCTCTCATGACTTACAAGCACGAGCTTTATCAAGCCGTGCGCTCTCTTCGCGAAGGCCTCGAAAAGGGCGATGTTGCTCCGGACGCAAAGGCTTCTGCAAGACTCGAACAGATTTTCTCGAAAATCGAAGGCGAGTTCATGCATGACTGGTTGATTCGTCTTGAGATCTTGGAGCTCGCGCGACTTTTGCCGTCTGACGATTGGCGTCCGAGACTTGAGGTTCAGCTCAAAAACATGAGCGAGGCTGATGCGAACGTCGCCGACCGCATCGCTGACGGTGTGCAAGTCTTCGGGCAAACCTTCTCGTGATCAATCGTCTTCACGTCGTGCTTCATCGCCCGATTTACCCGCGCAACGTCGGAATGTGCGCACGCGCCATCGGTAATATGGGAGCGGGCCGCCTGATCATCGTCGGACGAGACGAACCACTGGGCGATGAATCAAAACAAGGCGCCGCGCACGCGCAAGAGATCCTCGCGAACGCGACCTTCTATAAAGACCTCCAAGCTTTTTACACAAACGAGAAAGACGGCGTCAGAATCGCGCTGAGCGGAAAAGACGCTCGTCTCAAAGCGCCGGATCTCTTGCCTGAACTTTTGCAGACGGAGCTCTCGCGTGAAGATCACCGTCTGCACAACGCGGATGTTCCCGTTTATCTTTTCTTCGGTACCGAGGACGACGGTCTTTCGGCCGAAGAGATGGAACTCTGCCACTTTGTTTGCCGCTTGCCCACGTACACAGAGATCAACTCGCTCAACCTCTCTCACGCCGTCTTGCTCGCGCTCTACATCGTGCGCACGGCGCTCGAGAGCGGAACAAAGCCACGCGTCGAAGCAGATCTCGGCGATGTCGCCTATCCGCAAAGTTTGATTCAAGAGTGGCTCGAAGCCCTCGGCTTTTCTCTCGCGTCCCCTCGGATCAACATCGAGAAAACGTTGAACCGAATTTTGTTGGGCCGAGCACCGACGACCGAAGAACTCCGCACACTCAACAACGTTCTTCAGCAAACGGTTCGGCGATTAAAAGCTAAATCAAACTTGTAACGGTTGACCCATCCGCACGAACTCGGGACGATGACCTCATCAACATCGACCTGGAGATTTTATGTTGCGTTTTTTGGGCGTTCTCACTCTCGCGGTTCTCTTGACGTCAGCTTGCGGCAAAAAATTAGCCGATGAAAAAGCGGCGAACTCGAACATGAGTTCCGCGGAAAGCGCGCTTGCGATCGTGAACTCGCTCGCAAACGAAACTGAAGCCTACAACTTCGATTTCGAGACAATGGCGGCGACCTGTAAAGCTTCGCAAGCGAAGTCAGATTGCAACGCCAACAACCAGATCAACGTCAACTGGGGCCAGTGCAAGGCGTCTACCGGCGCGACTTACTTTGGTGGGTGGACGAACACGTACAATTCGACGAATGCGTGCATGCATTCGAAGACTGGAGCCCTTGCGCCAGGCGAAGGCGTGACTCGTACGAGCCTGGGCATGACGATTCAAAATCCGAGCGGCTCGCAAATCAAATGGTCGACGAATCTCCACCTCACCTACGATCAACAAACGATTCCCGCGACCGGCTTAACCGTGAATCGTTGGAGCGATGCTCGCGTGATCACGATCGGTGGCTTGCGCCGGATTTTCGAAGACAGTCAAGGCAACCAGATTTTCGACCATTCGATGATCTCCTTGAATTCCATCCAGCTCACCGGGGCCCGCAACAACGGATCGCGCACGTTAAATGGCGGTGCCGTTCGCGTTTACAGTAATCTCGAGAAGCTTCGCACCGACCTTACGTTCAACAATCTCCGCTGGGGA
>CAJYIL010000766.1 GCA_913774795.1 Pseudobdellovibrionaceae bacterium | reverse complement strand
GAAACTTCCGTCGACAACCATCAGTATCAGCGAAGACGAGCTCCGAGATTTCGGCGCCAACTCAAAACACTAATTTGCCGATCTCGGCGCTTACATGACGTCGAGAAGTTCGACTTCGAACATGAGTGAAGCGTTCGGAGGAATCACGTCGCCCGCGCCATGCTCATAAGCCATGTTACCGGGAATGATGAGTTTGCGTTTTCCGCCCACTTTCATGTCCGCGAAACCTTCGTCCCAACCTTTGATTACTTCGCCGGCGCCGAGTTTGAATGAGAACGGTTCTTTGCCAACGGAGGAGTCGAATTGTTTTCCGCGGCCCATTGAGGCAGCTGGGTCATAGAGCCAACCAGTATAATTGACTTTAATGGTTTTACCCTTTGTCGCGACTTTCCCGGTTCCTTGGATCATGTCTTGTTTGATGAGTTTCTGAACGTCCTTCGGGAGATCGTCCGATTTGGCTTCTGACTTCTTCTCTTCTTTTTTCGTCTCGTGTTTTTTGGCCGAGGCTTTTTTAGCCGCCGGTTCTTGAGCTTGAGCAACGAGAGTCAAAGCGAGCACGCTGGCGAAGATCAGTACGAGTTTGGTCACGAAAGTTCCCCTTAGGTCCCGGCTAAAGACGGGTGCGTATTTCCAACTAATGTAGGCGGGTTGTTGCGATTTGTGCAAGATTAGCCGGGTCAGTCAGTGTTTTCCGAAATGTACGGAGGCACCCTGACGCATTCGGAAAACAGCGGTTCGCTGCTCAAAACGTGGCCAAAACTAGGGCTCTCAAACAATCAGGCTTGTGCAATCGCGCGGTTTGGTGGTTCGATGCACTCAATGCTGTCCCGAATCGCTCAGTTTTCGCGGGGTTACACCTGCAAGCGTTTCGCTGCATTGCAGCACAAGAAGGAATAACTCTGTAGTGGCAAAGCAAATCACCAGTAGTTCAACAGCCGAGTATTTTGCGAAGAACCTCCAGCAAGTTGGTTTCTCATCCCCGACAAAGGCGGTTTTGACGACGCTAAAAGAAGCGGTCGATAACTCGCTTGATGCCTGCGAAGAGGCCGGAATTCTTCCCGAAATTCAAATCACGGTGAACAAAGTCGGCGCGGGCTCTTCGAAGACGTCGGATCTCGTTGAGATCGTCGTTGAAGATAACGGCCCCGGAATCGATCCGGACGATCTCGCTAAAGTTTATGGCGAATATCTTGCCTCGTCGAAATTCGGACGCGGCCGCGCCACGCGCGGTCAGCAGGGCATCGGGATCTCAGCGGCAACAACGTGGGCTCAGCTCACGAACGCGACGGGCGCACGTGTCACGTCCAAAACGAAGAACATGCGTAAAGCCGTTCGCGCGACCGTCGACGTCGACATCAAAGGCAACAAAGGTCTCGTTAAGAATAAAGAGATGATCGACTGGAACAAACCGCACGGCGTGCGCGTCGAGTTCCGGATCGATGGCCGTATTCAGTTGAACGGTGACGGCGATCTTTTGACGTATCTCGAGGGCACGACACTCGTGAACCCTCATTTGAAACTTACCTATAAGCTTCTCGATAACGACAAAGTCTCGATCGACCGCGTGAGCGAAGTCGTACCGGATATCCCGGCCGCGACATTGCCTCACCCCCACACGATGAAACTGGGTGAGTTTATGACTCACGCCGGTCTTTTCGGAAAAGTGGAATTCGGAAAATTCTTAAAGACAGGTTTCTCGCGCGTTCAAGATTCGACGTTGAAAGATCTGATCAAAGAAGGTCTTCCGAAGAGCCTGATCACCGCTCCGACAAGCGCATTGAAAGAAGATCAACTCAAGAACGCTTACCAAGTGATTCAAAAAACGGAGCTCCAAGCACCGTCGACTCGCTCAGTTCTGACTGTCGGCGAAGAGTCGCTCGCGAAGTCGATCTTGCGTCTCGGTGATGTCGACTTCTTCTCGGTCGTCGCACGCAAACCGCGTATTTGCGATAACAAGCCAGTGGTCGTTGAAGTTGCCCTCGCGCGTTTCTTGAACCGCGGCGGTGCCGACGAACAAGTTCAATTGCTTCGGTTCGCAAACCGCGTTCCGTTGCAATTCGACAAAGGCGCTTGCGCGATCACCCAAGCGGTTGAAACCGTAAATTGGCGTGCGTACGGGCTTCAGCAATCGAAGAATTCTCTTCCGCAAGGCTCTTACGTCTTCGCCATCTCGGTTGTTTCCCCGTTCATCAAATTCAAGAACGCATCGAAAGAAACGATCGATTCTTCTGAAGAATTGGTCGAAGAAATTCGTCGTGCGCTCATGCAGGCCGGGCAAAAACTTTCGCGCCACATTCGTCGCGAGGGCAAAGAGGCCGATCTTGAGCGGAAAATCGCTCACATCGAGCAGTTTGGTCCGATCTTGATCGAGTATTTGGGAAAGATCGTGAACGCGAAAGAATCCCGTAAGAAAAAAGCGGAAGAAGGTTTGAAGAAGCTTTTGGGTCGCGATGCCTCTGCGGCGGAGAAAGAGCTCTCCGAAGCCGAGGTTCGTCTTGCGGCATTGAAAGAGAAGCAGGCCAAAGCTGGCCTCTTGTTCTCGGCTTCAGCCGGCGCGGTCGACGGAGATGTCTCCGAAGATATGTCGGGCGACGAAGTGGCGGAGTTGGTCGAGATCACGGTGGGTGACGACGACTCGACGACGTCGACGAAGCGCACGCGCATGAACAAGGGAACGGAAAAAGCGGCTGCTGAAAAAGGAACGTCGAAATCGGCGGTCTCTGAAAAAGCGGCCGGCGCAGGCACGCAGAAAGCGGCTGCGGGAACTCAAAAAGCGACGACGGCCAAATCCACTGGCAAGTCATCGAAGTAAAGGACACTCATG
>CAJYIL010000765.1 GCA_913774795.1 Pseudobdellovibrionaceae bacterium | reverse complement strand
TGGGGTGGCACATGTTTCGAATAACTCCTTGGCAACAGGAGCTCTCGCATGAAACACCTCTTCGTGATCGCCGCACTTCTCTTCGTTCAGAACTCAGCCTTCGCGCAAGCGCGTTCGGCTCCTGCCGTGAACCCTGAGCCGACGTCCAAGCAAACGTGCTGGAAAAAGAATGCATCCGACGGAACGCTCGCTACGCAACAGCAGCTCATCCGCCCCGCAACTTACATGCAAGATACGACAAGAACGCTTGAGCGCGCTGCACGCTCACAGCGCACGATTTAATCGCGGTCGGCTTCGTCGTTGAAGTCGCCTTCGTTCATGCGAGACTGCTCGTCTGACTTCGCGCGAGCGCGACGACTTTCTTTCAGCTGCTCGCGTTCTTTTTGGCGATAGTACGCCGCACTTCTTTTGATCTTAAACCATCCGCCCGTCGAAGCTTCTGTCGCAACCGGCTCATCAACGGGTTCGTTTGCGCCGACTAAATTCATCACAGCGTCTTTTCCGCTCTTCCCGGCTTTCACCGCTCCTGCCGCGACGTCATTCAGCGTGTTGCTCACCGTTGAGTTATGAAGCCAAGACATCATATGAGATTCGACGCTCTCGTGACCGACGCGAATTTGCATCGCTACGACTAAGACGGCAGTTACAACTAGGCATTTCAAAACGAACATGATGTCTTCCACGTCAACCTCCGGCCACGCTCTGGCGAATGGCTTTCACGAGTTCTTCTGACTTAAAGGGCTTTACGAGAAAGCTCACGCAGCCCGCTTCGATCGCGCGCATGACGAGCGTATCTTGATCGGCGGTCGAGAAAGCGATCAGCTTGATCGAGGGATCAAAGCTTGCGATTTCTTTTGCGGCCTCAATGCCCGATTTGTTCGGCATGATGATGTCGAGGAGCACCACATCAGGCTTTGTCTTCTTCGCGAGAGCGACGGCTTCGTTTCCGTCGGTCGCCTCACCGACCAAATCGATTTCATTTGTCTCGGCGACATGGCGAACGATTTCACGAATAAAGGGAGCATC
>CAJYIL010000764.1 GCA_913774795.1 Pseudobdellovibrionaceae bacterium | reverse complement strand
ACGCGGGGCGCGGAGGTGAGCCGGCCGTTCGCCGCGATCGTCGACGAGGCGAAGGCGCTGGTCGATGCCGGCGCGCGCGAGATCACACCCGACATCGATGTTATGGGTCGATGCGCGCCCGACCGGCGAAGGGACCTGGATCGCTCTCAGCGAAAAGACTCTTCCCGGCGATAAGCGCCAGTGGGTTTCGTACATGCACGAAGCCGATGTGATGAAATCGGATGCGGGTTACGACTTCACACCTGATGGCGGAAAAACATTTCCGTTTCGCGGCAAAGGCTTCAAACTCGCAACTCTCACCCAAGTCCTAACGGCTTTCCCCGATCGCTTCTTCGTCATCAATCTTCAGGATTACAAAGAAGGCGGCGCGGGCTCGATCATCAAAGCGATTAAAGATGCCAAAGCTGGCGAACGCGCGCTGATCTCATCTCCCGAAGACGGCATTCTGCGTGATCTTCGCGATCTCGAGCCAACTTGGCTCTTCGGAACATCGCGAGCACAAGTCACACGACTGATCATGCTCTCTCAATTTTTTCTGGCCGCCAGTGCGCCGATGAGAGGCGATGTTTTCGTTCTTGATCCAGCGATCGCTCTCTCGCGCCTCAACGACCGAGTTTGGGCGGAAGTGCAACGTCGCAAAATGGCTTCGGTCATCTCCATTGACGGCGCTTCGAAAGAACTCGCCGAGCTCTGGAAAACGCGCGCTGACGCGGTTGTCGAAACTCCGGGCGCAAAACACTTTTAATTTGATTACTTCTGCTTGACCAAACTTTAGACGCTCCGGCAGCTTTTTCCAAAGTTCCGCTTTCCCAAGATCGCCTCGAGACACTTTTGATACTTTCAGGAGTATGAAATTCGCGGCGACTCTCCTCCTTCTTCTTCTTTTCACGTCTGTCTCGTTTGCCGCAGTTGGCGCTGACTCGAAAGTTCGTAAGGAATGGAACTTCACGCCTCAGGATTACGCCCGCTTGCGTGCCAGCGGAGGCGAGCTTCGCTTCTCCGAGAGAAGCTCCTGGATGCCCGAAGCGCTTCGCGCAAGCATCTTGAGCGTCTTGAATCAGACTCTCAATCCGAAGCTCACGCCGAGCTCGACGGCAGGAATTAATCGGCTCGATTTCTTTCATGGACACTTTGTTTGCACCGGTCATGACGTTCGCATTCGCGATCTCGGCTCCTCATTCAACGAGCGAAGTGTCGCCGTTTTCAAGAAGGCCGGCTTCACGCAGACCGAAGAATTGACGAAAGCCACGTATCCGGCTTTTGCGGCCGCAGTTGACGAAGTCGATCAAATGTCATCGGTTCTCTTGCGCGACCTTCTTCCGCTCTGTGAGAACACGCGCGTAATGTTCCACTCGTTCGAATATAACAACGAGAAATACGGAGTCGGCGTTAACGATGCTCGACGACACATTTACGTCGCTCTTGGCGGAGGACCGATCGAACGCATCGAAGATCACCCTGTCGACGCGCTCGACCAGCTTTTCAAAATGAAGGTCAATCTCTGGGATGACACCGCTCCAGCGCCTGAGTA
This sequence comes from Pseudobdellovibrionaceae bacterium, assembly GCA_913774795.1. Classification (GTDB taxonomy): domain Bacteria; phylum Bdellovibrionota; class Bdellovibrionia; order Bdellovibrionales; family JAMPXM01; genus CAJYOV01. Next base: position 3,375 of record CAJYIL010000764.1, on the reverse strand, counting down.
TTCACACATGTCCCACTTCGGCTTCTTGATCGACCGCTCGGGCGTCATTCATCTCACTCAAGGCAGTGGATTCTCGCTCCACCGCTTCACCGGCTACCGCGATTAGCGAAGGCCGCAACAAGATTTCGCCACACTGCTTAGAACACCACGTCGTTAGTCGTGGAGACATTGCAGTCACCGCTCGCTCGGGCTAGCCTTTTTCCCTATGAATATCGAATCCATTTTCGTACTGGCATATGCTTCTGGCGCGCAGGCCGCACCCGCAACGAAAGTTGCCGTCAAAACAGGATTGATGGACTCAATTCTGAACGCGAACCCATTTGTCCAACTTCTTCTCGCTTTGATGATCGCGCTGTCGGTTTTGTCGTGGGCCATCATGTTCACGAAGTACAAGCAGTTTAGCGCGCTTCGCGAAGCTAACGAAAAGTTCAACGAAGTTTTCTGGAAAGCGTCTTCGCTCGAATCGGTCTTCGAACGCGTCAGCGAGCAATCGACGTCGAGCCTTTCAAGAGTTTTCCGTTCGGCTTACCTTGAGCTTCAGCGCATCGCGGAGTCAGGTCTCGCAAGCAAGACCGAAATGTCGAACGATGCGCCTCGGCTCTCGGGCCTCGATAATCTTGAGCGCACGATTCGTAAAGGCATCGAGCAAGAGATCGCGACCGCCGAACATCGTCTCCAGTTTCTCGCGACCGTCGGCTCGACAGCACCGTTCGTGGGACTTCTCGGAACAGTCGTCGGCATCATGACATCCTTCGGAAACATCGCCGCGAGCGGATCTGCATCACTCGCCGTCGTGGCACCCGGCATCTCTGAAGCCTTGTTCTCGACAGCGGTCGGTCTCTTCGCGGCATTGCCAGCGGTTGCGGCTTACAACATCTACGTCACCGACATTCGCAAGTTCGAAATGGAACTCAACAGCTTCGGCTCTGACTTCTTGAACATCGCAAAACGCAACTTCTTCAAAGGCGAGTAAGATGGCTTTCTCGGGTGGAGGAGGAGGAAAATCGAGAATGGTCATGAGCGAGATCAACGTCACTCCGTTGGTCGACGTCATGCTCGTTCTCTTGATCATCTTCATGGTGACGACGCCGATGATGCAGCAAGGGATCGACATCGACTTGCCTGAAACAGCGTCGAGTGGTGTTGCGACAAGCGATGAACCTTTCGTTCTCGTTGTTCGCAAAAATCGAAAGCTCTTCATCGGCGATAAGCCGATCCCGACTGAAGATCTTGCGCCTCGCTTAAAAGCGATCTTCGAGACGCGCAAAAACAAACAGGTCTATCTTCAAGCCGACAAATCGGTCGATTACGGATTCGTCGCGGAGACAATGGCCGAGATTCGGGCCGCAGGCATTTTCAATATCGGATTGGTGACTCTTCCTAAGCAATGATGACGCAAACGCCTCGACTTCAGAACGACGGTCTGAGTAAAGCGATCGGATATTCGATCGCCGCTCACGTCGCTGTGCTCGCGGTGTTTGTCGTGCGCATGGTGATTTATCCCTCAGAGCCTCTGAAGCTCGACGATGCCATTCGCGTCGACATCGTCGCGCTCCCCGATAAAGGCCCGAAGACCGTGCCTCTCCCGATCGTCGATCCGAAACCAGTACCACCCGCGCCTCAACCGCCAGAGCCCGTCGCGCAACCTGAACCGCCGAAGCCGGTGGAGCCCGCGGCAAAGCCTGTGATGCCTTCGAAACCAGAGGCGCCAAAGGTCGTGCTCAAACCAGACCCAAAAAAGAGCGCGAAAGAGACGAAGAAAGCGCAAGACGATGCGATGAAACGTCTCGAAGCGCTCGAGAAAATCGAACGCATGGCGAAGAGCCAATCTGCTGCAGCGGCTCGACCTGCGCCGGTGAAAGGCAATCAGATTTCGCGCGGTGGCTCGCTCACCGGAGTCATTCGGCTTGAGCAACAAGGTTATCTCGAGTCGGTTCACAGCGTGGTCCAGGCCCGCTGGAACTTGCCGAGTTTTTTGTCGAGTGCTAACCTCAAAGCACGTGTTCGCATCTTCGTCGATGGCAAAGGCAACGTGATCAAACGCACGGTCACGCAGTCTTCGGGTAACGATATTTTCGATGCGCGTTTACTCGCAGCCATCGATGCATCGTCTCCACTTCAACCGCCACCGGAGTCGTTAGTCGGCATCTTAGAAAACGACGGCCTCGAACTCGGCTTCGAACCGTAAGTCTCTCTCGCTCTACAGGAGGATTCTCTTGAGAATCGCAATCGGCACGTTCCTCTTATCGGCTTCAGCATCACTTTTCGCTTACGCATATGCGCAAAGCACGCCACCCGCTCCTGCAGCTCCCGCGGCCGCGACGTCTTCTTCGACGACGGGAGACAACGGTCTCTTCATCAAGATCAGTGAAGCCGGAGTGAAGAAAAGCTTGATGGCGATTCCCTCATTTCAATTCGTTGGCTCACCAGGCGCAAAAGGCGGAGTCACGATCGGAAAAACTCTTTTCGATACCTTCAGAAACGATATGGATGTCAGTGGTTTCTTTGACATTCAAAAGCCTGAGGCACTTCCGAAGGATGCAGCGACGTCGGGTTTGAAACCCGCCCCGGGCGAAGCCGGAGGATTCACTTACGACTATTACAAGCAAATCGGAACAGAGTTTCTTGTGCGTGTCGGTTACCGCACGAGCGGCGATTCGATGTCGGTCGACGCTTACGTTTACTACGTCCCGCAACAAAAACAGATTCTCGGCAAAACGTATAAGGCGTCGGCCAGCGATGCGCGCACAGTGGCCCACACATTCGCGAATGATGTCATCAAAGCCCTGACGGGCCAACCGGGTTCGTTCTTATCGAAGATCGTGGTCGCACGCACCACGAAGCCGGGAGAAAAAGAAATCTTCATCATGGATTGGGACGGCGCAAATCCGAAACAAATCACACGCCACGGCACAATCTCGCAGTCTCCGTCGTGGTCTTGGGACGGAGAAACGATCGCGTATAGCTCGTTTGCTTATCATGCGAATCAGAAGACGCGAAATCTCGATCTCTTCACTTACGATTTGAGCTCTGGAAAACGCTACGCAGTCTCGTACCGCACCGGCGTGAACTCAGGTTCGAGTTTTTATCCGGATAACCGCCACATCTTGCTGACGATCTCGAATTCGGGACAGTCGGATATCTACAAGATGACGGTCGACGGCCGCTCGCTTCAAAAGCTCACGAATGCAAAACGAAACGAACTGAACGTCGAACCCGTGATCTCGCCAGACGGAACAAAAATCGCGTTCTCATCGGATCGCACGGGCAACGCAATGATCTACGTGATGAACGTCGATGGTTCAAACGTGAAGCGCATGACGATCGCGGGCAAATACAACGCAACTCCAGCCTGGTCGCCTGATAGCAAGAAGA
>CAJYIL010000763.1 GCA_913774795.1 Pseudobdellovibrionaceae bacterium | reverse complement strand
ACTTCAAGAAGGCTTACCCAAAAGTTGTCGAAGAGCTTATTCCGGATCCATTGCCGCTCGGAACAGTGGTCAAGGTTCTCCAAAACCTTCTCCGCGAACAAGTTTCGATTCGCGACCTGTTGACGATCTTCGAAACGTTGGCCGACGAAGCTCACCGCACGAAAGAGCCGGAGCTTCTCACCGAAGCCACGCGTCGCGCGCTCGCGCGCGGAATCACGAATCGCTACAAAAACGACGAGGGGCGCGTCGCGGTTCTCTCGCTCGATCCGCGTCTCGAAGAGCTCATTGCCAACAGCTTGTTACAAACGGAACAAGGCGTTCAGCTCGTCATGGATCCACGCGTCGCTCACGGTATGATCGAAGGGATTGCGTCGTCGATCGAGCATCACCCGGAGATCGCGGGCCAGCCGATCTTGCTGACGTCGCCGACCGCGCGTCGACACATCTTCAAGCTCACGCACAGATTTATTCCTCAGTTGATTGTTCTTTCCCATAACGAATTGACGGCAGACGCCCACATCCAGTCGGTCGGCGCCGTGGAGATAGCAAATGCGGGTTAAGAAATTCGAAGCGAAGTCGATGAAAGAAGCGCTTCACATGGTGAAGCAAGAACTCGGACCAGATGCGGTCATTCTTGCGGCTCGAGACAACCGCAAGTCGTTCGGCCTCGGCGGTCAAGCTTCGGTCGAAATCACGGCGGCCGTGTCGGAATCGACGCTTCAGAAAAAGAAGTTCGCGGAATCTCGCTTGCCTCAAGCGCAGCGCGAAGCCTTCGCCTCGGCCAACGCGCGTCAACAGCGTCAAGTGATCGAAAAGATGGTCGACAAGCGCCAGCGCCGTGTTGAAGACGAGCAGCGAGCGGCGGTTGCGGCCCAATCGCGCAAGCCGATCACGAAGACCTCGTACATCGACATTCAAGATGACATCGAAGAGTCGCCTCGCCGCACGAACGCGTTCACGAATGCGGCCGGCCGTAGCGTCGACGAGCTGTTGACTGATTTCGATCAAGATTTGATGACTCCTGAAGAGTACGCGCAAGCGCAGCTCGTGATGCGCGCTCAAGAAGCTCGCGTGCAAAACGCGCGAGAGAATGTTCGCAATGCGGCGGCGGCCGCTCGCGCGCAGATTGCCGCTGACGAAGCCGCGGCCGAAGCCCGCGCCCGTGAAGAAGCGCGCATGCCCTTGCCAGGAACGGGGATCGCGGAAGGCGCAATGGCCCGCATCCGCAACGCCGCTCGCGATGCCTGGAAGAATAATCCGTTCGCAGATGAGCCGACACCGGCTCCGGCGCGCCCACGCGCTTCGGCGACTCCGCTCCGCTCGACAGGCGCTTCGGCTCAGTTGGCAAACGCCCGCGCTCAAGCGGCTCATTCATCATCGGCAGCTTCAGGTGGTGCGTACTCACGCGCGACAACGGCTCAGGCTGTGGCGACCGCCGCTGCTCAGCGTGCGCCTATCGCTCGCGTTGACGTCGCCGCATCCTTCGACGCCGGCGCCGCACGCTCGCTCGTTCAAACGCAAAACGCGAACGTGAACACGAACATGAACGTGAACGCGTACGTAGGAACGTCCCCAACGTCCGCCGCAGGCGGCTTAGACATGGTCGAAGAATTCGACCAATTCCAGCAGGTTCAAATCACAAAGACGTCTGCCGCTCCGACGGAAGTAGCGAAGCTTCAAGGCGAGATCAAGCGCCTTGAGCGCATGCTCGAAGGCTTCCAGAAGGTGCCGCAAACATTCGCTACGCTTCATCCTGGCGCCGACTTCGGCATCAGTTACGACTTCAGTTTCATGTACCAGAAGTTGAGTGAAACAGGAGTTGCAACCGATCTTGCTGTCGAAATCTTGAAAGCGGCCGAAAAAGAAATCGATCCGCTTCAAGCCAAGAAAAAGCCCATCATCGACGCGTGGGTTGCGCGCTGGTTCTTGAACAACACGAAGACTCAGGCGACTCAAGGTCGTTTGCACCTCTTCGTCGGTGGAGCCGGATCGGGCAAGACGACAAGCCTCATCAAGATGGCGGCGCAACTCGTCGTGAAAGAGAAGAAAACAGTCGCAATTCTCTCGACAGATTCTACGAAAGTGGGCGCGGTCGATCAGATGAAGATCTACTGCCAAATCCTGAATGTTCCGTTTGCGGTCATCCGCAATAAACAAGATTGGGAATGGGTCTTCTCGCAGCTGCGCAACATCGATCACATCCTCGTCGATTTCCCGGGCTCTCAGCTGAAAGAGATCGAAGAGATTCAGCATCTCAAATCGCTTCTTCCGCCAGAAGGTTTTGCACCGATCACGCACCTTTGCGTTTCGGCGACGAGCAAAGACGGGGACGCCGACGAGATCGCTCGTCGATATAAAGTTGCCGAGCCGAACGATTTGATTTTCACGAATCTCGATCAGTCGGTTCAACACGGCATCATCTACAACATGCAACGTCGCACAGGGCTTCCGCTTCACTCGTTCGGGATCGGTAACCGTATCCCCGAGGATTTCGAACCGGCGAGCAAAGAGCGCGTCTTAGATTTGATTTTCAAGCTCACTAAATTGAGAAGGGAGACGACATGAGTCTCACATTGGTTCCGCGCACTCGGGTCATCAGCATTACCTCCGGAAAAGGCGGCGTCGGTAAGACGTCGGTCGTCACGAATATGGCTCTCCAGTTCGCGGCGCAAGGAAAACGCGTCTTGATCCTCGATGGTGACCTGGGCATGGCGAACGTCGATATCATGTTCAATGTGCGTGCCCAGCGCCACATTCTCGATGTGGTGAAGGGGCAGTGCAGCCTTCAGGACATCCTTCTGACACCGTCGCCAAACGTCACGATCATTCCGGGCGGAAGCGGCGTCTTCGATCTCCAGAACCTCAGCGTTTACGAGAAGCAGGCTCTCCTGAACGAGGTCAGCACTCTTGGTCACGACTACGACGTGATGTTGATCGATACCGCACCTGGCATCGATGACAACGTTCTTTACCTCAACAGCGCGGCTCAAGAGATCTGCGTTGTCGTGACCCCGGAGCCAGCGTCGATCGCGGACTCTTACGCTTTGATCAAAGTGTTGAATCAACGATGCCGCGAGACGCGCTTTTCGATCGTGTGCAACCAGGTGAAAGACGAAGCGGACGGGCAAAAGCTCTTCCAGCGCCTCGACCAAGTCGCGGGCCAGTTCCTGTACGTCAGTCTAGACTATAAAGGCTCCATTCCGAGCGATCCCATTTTGAGACAGTGCACACGGGCGCAACAGTTGGTGTCGCGCGCGAACCCAGACGCTGTTTCAAGTCAGGCGTTCCGCCGTGTTTCCTCGAATCTCTTAGGGAATTCGCAGCCGAACGAGATCAAAGGCGGTCTGCAATTTTTCTGGGAACAATTAGTCGGCGTCGCTTGAAAGCCGGCAAATACTTGGCCCAAAAAGATTAGGACTTTCGATCGCTCGAGCGATCCCTCAAACTGAACATGTCGCGCAGAATGCGCGCGTAGAAGCGCCGACTGCATTTACTTAAAGGATTGAGATAATGTCGAACAACGCCCAGCTGATTCGCAAATACAAAGACGAACCAGCGAAGATCACTCCGGATCAGAAAGACAAACTGATTCTCGAGTACGCGCCGTTGATTAAATTCATCGCGCAAAAGATCGCCGTGCGGCTCCCTTCAAATATCGAACTCGACGACTTGATCTCGAGCGGAGTCATCGGCCTCATGGACGCGATCGATAAATACGATCCGACTCGTGATAACAAATTTAAGACGTACGCAGAATTCCGTATTCGTGGAGCGATCCTCGATGAACTGCGTGCGCAAGACTGGGTTCCACGCTCTGTCCGCGACAAAGCGAAGCTTCTCGATCGCACGACGATCGAACTCGAAGCCGAGCTCGGCCGCACGCCGCAAGATGAAGAAATCTCGGCGAAGCTCAACATGACGATGGACGAATTCTACGATCTCGTGAATCAGGTTCGTCCTGTTTCGCTTCTTTCGATCGACGATTCGGCAACGTTCTCGAACGTCGACAAGAAATCGATCATGAACATCCTGGAAGGAACGAAGTTCAATAACCCGTTCAACCAGCTGAATCAGAAGTCGGTGAAGGATATCGTCACGAAAGCGATCGAGGATTTGCCGGAGCGTCAGCGCCTCGTTCTCTCACTTTATTACTACGAAGACTTGAACCTGAAAGAGATCGGCAAAGTCTTGCGCGTGACAGAATCACGCGTCTCTCAGCTTCACGCTCAAGCCGTGCAGCGCTTAAGAGCGAAGCTCACGCAAGTCTTCGAGGATCAGGAGCAAGAGGCTTCGTAAGCTTGCCAGCCAAGCCAGCAAGAGAAGAACGGGTGTGGGGAACCACGCCCGTTTTTTTATTTAATGCGATTCGATTTCTACGGCCGACGGAGCGACTTCTGTGTCGCCCTCACCACGCTGCGTGATTGCGCGGCCGGTTTCCATATCGAAAGGCTCCGATGAATGCTCATGAATGATCAACCATTCATCCTCATGCTTCATAAACGTCATCGTCGAGCGCATCCACATCGTCGACATGCGGGCATCACCTTTGATCACGCCTCCGCACTTAATGAGTGCGTGAGCGACCGCGAGAGTTTCGCTTGAGTGAACACGGAGCTGATCGAAATCGAAGGTCATGGCGCCTTCGTAACCTTTGAACCAATCAGAGACTCGAGACATCAGCGCGCGCGAGCCCACATATTGAAACGGCGTCATGAGATCGAAAATGACAACGTCGTCGGAGTAAAGTTCGAGCAAGCCTGCGAGATCTTTTGCCTGAACGAACTGCGAATAACGATTTAGAATTTCTCCAATCTCACGATCGCGTTCGGCGAGCGTCACGCTCTTGTTAGAAATTGCGACTTCAGTGTGTGCCATAGATTTCCTCCCGATCTCAAAGCTACCGCGCTCAAGATGGCGCGAGAAAATTGTTGCCTGAATTTCACCGGGAACGTGGTTAGGCGTCGCGCTAATGTGCCGCCTTCTTCACGCGGGCGAAAAGCTTGTTCATGTCCGCTGACGTACTGTTGAAGGCGGAGGAATTTATGCCAACAGTTAGACCAGGACAAGGACACAAAGGCGCACACAACGGCCACATCGCGGGCCAAATCGTACGCAATAGCACTCACGATTCGCAAGACATTCACCAGATGGAACACGACGATCGAGCGCGCGATAACCTGAAAGGTGCTTTCGCTGGCGATCAGAACGAAGCCAAATTCCATCGTGAAGACCACGCGACAAACGTGAAATCGCGTAAGACAAAGCACTCGGCTGAAAAAACGCCGAAAATGTAATTCATCACTCGATAAACGAGTGAAGCATGTATTTCGTCAAAGTCTCGGGGCGGGTGAATGATCGCCTGTTCCCCGAGTCAAAGAGGTCGGCCCACCAGTTGACCCCTTTTTTAGTACCGAGAAATTCGTAAAACTTTTGTGGATTGCCGTTGAAGTCGCGCATCAACGCTTCGTGAACGATGTCACGCTGAACCATGTGTGCGAAAGGTCCGTGGCCGCCGCGTTCGCCCTCAAAAAATTTTCGATCAAAGAACGGACCTTGCCTGATGGCCGCACGGAAAGAATCATTCTGGCGGACAAGAACCTCGGGGCTCAGCCCCTGCTTACCCCAACTCAATTTTTTACCTTCACTCAAGGTCGTGAACCCTGTGTCACCGCGAGCTTTGAAGCGCTTGATCAGTGTGACGGCGATCGCTTGTTCTGAGATACGGCCCTCTTTCAAGAGCGCTAAGTCGGCCGGGCGTGCACCCTCTTCCATCCAGAGCGCAGCATCGCGCTGCAATCCTTGAAAGTAGGCCTTCAAAACCTTTCGGTCGTTCAAGGTGTTATAAGCGGTTGTGATTCCCTGTTTGATTTCGGGATCGAGGCTGTTCACACGCTCGAGCATCTTATTGGTCGAGACGTTTCTGAAGTCTTCGCCTTTTTTGAAAGGGATTTGCTTCGGTGTTTCGATTTTAGAAGCCGCTCGAAGCCGAACGCCGGCGAGCTTTTCGCGAACAAGCAGGCGCGGATATCGCACTTTGAGCAGTTTCCACCGATTTGCCACAGAAGTCGCCGTCGTCAAAGGCGGGACGGCCCGCGGAGTCTTCGGAATTTCGGGCTTCGGCCCTTTCCTGCGCGCAACAACTTTTTCCATCGCGGAGAGAAGTTGTGATTCCTCGGTCGCTAACAAGCCGCCACGCAGAGCGATCTTCGTGACGATGCCGTACCCAGCCAACGCAGCTGTTTCGCAAATCATCTTCATCTGCGTTTGCGCATTGGTGCAGAGAAAGAAATCGCCAACTTTCGCGGCCATTGCATGAAACATGCGACTCACCACAAGCCTCGTAAAGCCGGCGGGATCTTTCTTTGCTTGGGCTACGACAGCTCCGATCGTCGCGTTGACCTGGGAGCGATAGTTCGGATTCGAAACGTATTTGTAAGCGGTCGAACCGATCGACCAAAGAGTTTTTGCCGTGTTGATCACGAGATCCGGGAGAGCCATGAACACGCCCTTGAGGCATCCGGCACCTCCCCGCGCGACCGTACTCAAAGGATCCAGAAGAGATGGCTCTGCGAACGAGCGGCGGTATTGATCGGGGACATTGGCTTCGCAACGCTTTTGCGTTTCGGATTTCACGGGCGCAGAGGCCACGGCGTTTGATGATGAGCGAGTCGTCGTCCGCCGGAGTTCGGAAGCTATTTCGCGCTGAGGTGGGTTGGGTTGAAACCAATCCATCTCGACATCGTGACGAAGCGTTGCATCTGGCGTTTCTGAGTCGGTCATGTACGTGACGACATAGAATTTGGTTTCTCCGACAAACTGCCGCTCGATCATTTGCACGTGATGGCCGGAGTAGTCTTTGAACTGACTGCGGACGACTTGCATGTAACGGAATTTGGAACCAACCAAGTCGCGCTTCTGGATATCGATGATCGAATACTCTTCGAATCCGAGGCGCTCGAAGAAGTCGCGCCGAACATCTTCGATCGAAAGAAGC
>CAJYIL010000762.1 GCA_913774795.1 Pseudobdellovibrionaceae bacterium | reverse complement strand
TTAATTCCGACGCCGTTGTCTTTGACGTGGATTAAGATATTTCTTGGATCGGAGTCTTCGCATTCGATGGTCACCCGAGGGTGCGCGACGTCTTTTGCGAATTTCAAACTGTTGGCGATTAGATTTTGAAGAAGTTGGGAGATGGCGCTTCGATCGGCGTCGACCCGTGTTGAACTCTTGCAGATCAGTTCGGCTTGCTTATCGGCCAGGTCAGCGACAAGGGATGTTCTGATCTCATTCACGAGATCTGCCACTTGAAACTGAGTTCGATCGAGGATTCCGTTTCGTACGCGGGCGCGACGGAGCAAAGATTCGACCATCTGGAGCGAGCGGCGAGCGATCGTCATGGCGCGGTGATCAAAGCTCGGGTCTTTTGAGTGCTCAGCGGCAATCTCCAGAAATCCGATCATCGTCGCAAGAGGTGAGCGTAAGTCGTGCGCCGCCACCGCGACAAACTTATCAAGCTCGGAGTTTAACTCTTTCTGCTCTTCGACAGACGCTTCGAGTTTCTCTTTTCGATCATCCATGAACTGTTGACCCGCCGTCGACATCGCCAGATCTAGTGAGCGATGCACGATTCCATGAGGCTTTCGGTCGTTGATTCCGTTCTCGAAGAGAAAATTGATGATCACGCGGCGAAGATAAGAATATTCTTGGAGGACGTCGAATAAATCGTACTGCTTTAGATCGGCCCGCGTTTCGCCGTGAACCTTGCTCATGTCGACTTGATAAATCGCGTGCTCGTCGTCGTGCGGCTCATCGAGCGTTAAGCAGAGAGCATTTAGAAAGGGCGGGAGGTGATCACGTAAAGTGATGCGTTGCTGCTGACTCGCTGTTTCGATATTTTCACGTACGCAGTGCTCCCAACGGGAGAGGATCAGAGGCAGATTCGACTTTAGAAGTTCGCCGGTTTTCATGCCCGAGATTTCAACACGAGGTGAGTCAATTGCAAAGTGGATCTCGAATTGTGTAAGTCGATCGGAGGCTTTTCATGCTCGTGAATTTAGTCGCAAACCTCTGCGTCACGTCGGTCATGTTCGGCGTGATCTGGGTGATTCAGCTCGTTCATTATCCGCTTTTTGAAGGAATCGAAGGCGAGACATTTCTCAATTGGCACTCTTTCCATTCGCGCAACATCAGCCTCATTGTTGCTCCGATGATGGTGGGAGAGCTCGGTCTGTCTCTCTGGCTTTTGCTTTCTCAGCGCGATCTCGTGAGCGGAATCCTGTTTGGTCTCACCGTCGCAATCTGGATTTCGACGTTTACGTTATCGGTTCCGATTCATAATCGTTTGGGTCGGACGGAACTCAGTCGCGAGGAGCAGGGGCGACTAGCCAGGCGGCTTGTCGTCACCAATTGGCCGAGAACGCTGATCTACTCAATCAAGTTTCTCATCTTAATTGCCGTCTTTTTGAGGGCGGCTCCGCTCGTTCAATAAACTTCGATCTCCGGAATTTGGGCGTTCGGATTCATAAGGCCGCTATACGCAGCGGACTTTCGTCGAGCGTCCTAAGATGAAACACCGCTGGTCTGATTTTCCTAATCTTAACGAAGCCGGCATCCGAAATGATGAAGAGGCCGTTAACGCCAAGGGAAGTTCACCGTGTTCATCTCTATG
>CAJYIL010000761.1 GCA_913774795.1 Pseudobdellovibrionaceae bacterium | reverse complement strand
CGACAAAACGAGCTGATTGATGGTGTCGTAGCCGATGTACCCGATCGCTCGTTGAAGTGACGACACGCCTCCGGGAATCGCGTAGTACGCAGAGTTCGCGAGTTTGAGAACTTTGATCGTCAACGATTGGTCATTGGCCATGATTTTTTCGACGTCGCCTGTTGATGACATCGGATCGTTGATGACGCGGCTTAATTCATAAACGACCGTCGGCAGCGTGGGGAGCTCATCCAGCTTATCGATGATCGTTTGTGCCTGAACCTTGATTGCCGCGCCCATTATCGCTTAGCTCGCCACTTGAGGGAATTTACGCTGAGGAAAGAGCGCTTGCATCTTGTCCGCGACGCGCTTGTAAGTGACCGGCTTAAGAATGTAGCCGTTCACTTTCAGATTTTTCGCTTCAAACACATAGTCTTTGTCACTTACCGCCGTCACGAGTACGAATGGCAAATTCGAAAAAGGCTCGGTGTTACGAACATTGCGCAAGAATTGGAGGCCGTCCATATTCGGCATCATCAGATCGGACACCACCGCGACGACGTTGGTTCCATTGGCTTGGCAATCTTGCAACGCTTGCCAAGCTTGAGCGCCATCCCGGAATTCAAGCACCGCAAATCCGAGCTTGCGCAAAAGCAGGCAAAGGATTTGGCGATTCGGGTCCGAGTCCTCGGCCACGATCACAGTGTCTTTTACTTCAGTGTTAGTTGCAGGCGCATCTGTCATTGAAACTCCGAGTAACGATTTCTCAACAACTTATCGGAGCGTCGCCCGCAAACAAAAAGGGCTAGCCCTCAGAGCTAGCCCAAACTCATTCAGTTTTAGGAAGGAGACGGTCGCTACTTACGTCGTGCGCTTTAAAAACTGGAAGTACTTACCTTCGGTGACGTCCATCTCCATATCGTCGACCCCGCCGAGCTGGGCCGCCTTGGCGTCGTACTTAATCGAGATGTTGCCGCCGTCTGCGGTGACCTCTTTGCCGACGTTGAAGAGGACGTTCTCTTCTTGATCGGCACTCTCGGAGTAAAACGGAACATAGAACGAGGCCACTTTCGAATTTGGAGGCAAGAAGCCTTCGACCATATTGAATTGGAAAACCATCGCCTTCGGACAGTTCTCGAGCACGAATTTCGATTTTTCCGCGAGTGGGCGGATCCAGTTTAACCACTCGCGAATACCGACTGAGTTAATGGCCTTGATGCCTTTTAGATCAAGTGTGATGGTTTGATATTTGCCCGCTTCTACCACCGGAAATTCGACGTCTTCGTCGATCGTGCCGGAGAACTGGAGCGTGAGGTTTGTTGAATCTTCGACGGTCTGACTTTTGAATTCGCTCATTACTCGTACCTTTTCATGCCGAAACTAAGTGGATGTTCTTCGGAAGAGACGCCAACTGTTCATCCGTGACGCCAAGAGGAAGCGCGACGCAAACGACGGTCGACTTCCCTTTGTCCACTCCGCAATAGTAGCTGATGCACGTATTAAAAACCATAAAGGAACCGATGCCCGCTCCGCCTTCACCTTGATTGATGGAGTGCACCACGCCGCGATCGAAGCAGTGAGAGATGCGGGTCAACACTTGGCTAAAGCCCAGCTCACCAAATGAATCGCGGCAGCCCAGGACGAGGCGGCGCTCATCATGCTCCGCAAAAAACTCAACCGTGCCTGTACGCGCGAGTGGCGTGGTCGACATTTTCTCGTGGGGATGACCGATTTTCATCGCGTTCGTGTAGAGTTCGTCCGCGACGAGAATCGCTTGCTCCCGAATTCGGCGCGCGCTTTTGATACCTTTGATATAGGCTTCGAAAAGTTCAAGCGTGCGCGTCTTCTTCTCGGTCACCGGATTTTGAACAAACATTGAGTTTGAACTTTCTCCGGACTCGCGGCCAAAAATAACCGAAAGCGGGTCAGCCAAAAACTGAACCACGTTCTCCGTCATCATCTGGGCCGTCTTTAACTCGTTCTCGAACGCCAAGCCGTCTTTTTGCACGATGTGCGAGAAGTTAGAAACGTGAGCCAGTCGAACAACGTCGCTCGGACGCATCGCCTCGACGACGCCGATCGTTCCCTTCCCATCGGGAGGAGCAATTTCACCACGGCTAAAATCAACGATCTTCGGCTTCTTCATACTTAGGCCGCACCGTTATAGCGGCAAAGGATGAGGGTCACATCATCGTCG
>CAJYIL010000760.1 GCA_913774795.1 Pseudobdellovibrionaceae bacterium | reverse complement strand
GAAAGCCCCCGCTTGCGCGGAGGCTTTCTAAAATCCGATTTAAACTTACGAATTACAGAGTGAGGGCCAAGTTCGCCCAAACCGATGTCTCTTCTTCACGAAGAAGAGCATGGTCACGCTCCGGAGTGCGGGTGTTCAACTCATCGTAGAGATAGAGCTGAGCAACAACGCCTCTTGCCGGAACAACTTGGAGTGTCGGCTGAATGTAGAAGTCTTCAGCGCGCGTGTCTTTGTCTGCGAGAGGGCGAAGAGTCATGCGGTCATAGCCAGCGATAAAACCCATCGAGACAACCGAGTTCAAGTTGTAGAAAGCGTCAAATTCGACCGAAGCGATCGACTCACGGTTCTGAGTTTCTTTACCCGAAATATTGAAGAACGAGTCTTGAGTGTTCTCGTAGTAGCGACCCGCTTGAACAAGCGAGAGATCCCATTTACCGAACGACTTCGACTCGATCAGGTACAAACGAGTTTGGCCCGCTTGCTTGGTGAAGAAACGAGAAGCTTCGCCCGTTGGCAGGTATTGACGAGCGATAAGAATCAACGCGCCATCGCCGAGGATCGTCGCGAGTTTACCGTCGGCGTAGTTCAATGCGATGTCGCCAATGTGGAATTCACCATTTGAGCGAGTATCTTGCGCTGACGTCGTTGCAGTCGCGCCCGAACCCGGTGAAACGAACGAAAAGTTTTGACGAACTGAGAACGAACGGGCGTTACCGAAATCGTATTTCACGCCCGCGAAAGAATCGAGCTGGGGAGTGCCCGTGCCGGCTTTGACGTCGGTCATACCTTCGTTTGTCTCAGTGTAAAATTCAGCGAAAACCCGGCGAGGTTTGGCATTTTCGATCTTCTCGACAAGTGTCGCCGTCGAAGTTGCAGGATTTTGCGCTGATGGAGGAACGTTCGTTTCGATCAATGTTTGACCCGAAACAGTTGTACCCGGAGCCGGAGCAGCAACGGTCTCGATACCGTCAGCGGCTTGAACTTCTTCTTGCTCGGTCGCAACAGCTTTTTTGATCGCCGGCTTCGCAGTTTTCGCCATCGCTTTTTTTGCCGGAGCGGCGTGTGCGGCTTGAGCGGCAGCAACAGTCAAAGCGACCATCGCGAGAGTTTTCGTGACTGACATGGATCCCCCATCTGACGAACCCGTCTTTCTTGAAGACGGACGTTAAGTTCTTTTTTCTAGTCCCTCTAGGGCCCGTTCGGTTCGTCAATGGGTGTCGTTCAATCACCCGTGTCGTCTCTTAAAAGCCATTGTGGGGCCAAATCGACTACACTTTCTCACCTTGCGGACGCTAACACTGGATTAAGCAAGCGATATGCCGGGTCTAGGTGACACCAGCTCTAGAGCTGCCGCTTCAGTCGGGACTGCATACCAAAGTTGATCACCAAAAGTAAAACTCATCCGTGGTTTGAAACCGACAACGAACGGATTTTGAAAATAGGTGCCAGCGCCATAGGCAGTCCGCGACCTAGCTTAAACAGATTTTGTAGGAAAAAATGGTGGTCGCTGCAGGACTTGAACCTGCGACCTCTCCCATGTCAAGGGAACGCGCTACCAACTGCGCCAAGCGACCAATTCGAAGGAAGAGCCACGTTAGCCGGGCAAAGCTGGTGCGGTCAAGCTCTCAATAGAGCTCAACGTGATCGTTCTCCCGAAAGCCTGAGCCTGAGTGCACAAGCCCGATCGAACCGTCTTTACCGAAGTAACTCACGACTTCGACCGTCCCCTTCAGACGCCCGGGAACCCGCCCTATCAAAGCGCCCGAATCCGGGTCATATACGTCTTCGCCCTCTTCGGTGATCTTCAGAATATCGCCCAGATTGATGCCGGAGATGCGGCCCGCGTTCAGATAGACGCGGTCGCCTTTCACCATTGCGACCCGGCCTTCCCACTGAAGTTTCTCGACCGCTTGCGAGATTTTCGGGATCGTCGAAGCAAACGCACTCGTGATCACCGACTCGATTAACTTTGGATCTTCTTGGAGCATGCGATCGGTGAGCGCGCGTTCGCCGACTCGAGTCGTCGTGTCTTCAACATCGGCGGTGCGACTTTCATTGAGCGCGATGGTTCCGTTCTTCGTATTCACCATGCGGATCGACACTTGCGCGGAGATCCGCGCGCGAATTTCACGTACGAGCCCAACCGCATCGCCGAGGCGCTGGGCTTTGATATCGATGACTTTGCCTTCGATGATTCCGGCTAAGCCCATCGCATTTGCGGTCTTCGCCATCGCCTCGAGATCATATTCGCCGTTTTTGAAATACGTCTGAACCGGCTTCGGGAAATCGTCGTTGCTCACGACAACAAAATCGTCGGTCTTCTTAAGACTGCGCACGAACGCGTCCCGTGCGACCTGCGCGCCTTTTTGCGAGCGACCTTGAGTGGCGTCGATGAACGGAAGAACGATCACGCGTTTCCGGAGACTCATGTCGGGATTGCGCGCGTTCTGCGTGACTTCGCGGACCTCGGGTCTCGCCGCATCTTTTTGAATTCGCGGCGTAACGAGAGAGCAAGACGACATCGCAAGGGCGACCAAGGAGACGACAACGAGTTTGGTTTGCATGCCCTTATTTTAGCAGGGCCCGCTCGAGGATCGAAAGATGGCTCGAGCGGAGTCGGACGTAGGTCCCGGGAATTAATTCACCTGATTGTTGGCGCGAACGTCGAGCACCATGCCGCGCTCCCCGTTTTGACCGGCGACACGCAGATCGAAGCCCGCCAGACGCAGACCTTTGAGACGAGTCTCGAACGATGCGAGATCACCCGCGTAATCGGCCTCGTACATCACCAGGTCTCGCTCGAAGACGCGCTCTTTAAGATCGCGAACTTCGTGAACGGTCCTAACGAACGCCGTCTTGAAAGCCGTCTGCTGCTGCGGATTGAGAGCACCCCGAACAGAGAGTGTGATGTAGTTCGTCCCAACGGTTCCGCGCTGAAACGCCGCTTGAACTTGCGCGGCCAAATCCTTGGCGAGAGCGGCAAACTCGGTGCTCGCTTTTGCGCGCAAGCCCGCTTCAACCGATGGCGCGTGCGGATCACTCGTAAATTCGCGAACGACTTCCGCGATCGTACGGTCGGGCGTTGCGGCCTGAGCCACCTGAATTTTCACGGTGACCTGGCCTGCTCCGGCCATGTTGGATGGCATCACGCGCACGTCCCCGCGCGCGATCATCGCGGACTTAAAGTAGTTTCCGAGGGCTGAGAAGTCTTGCGCGCTCGGGCGCTCGATCTTCAAATTCTGCGGAACGTCCGCCGTCGGAACTTTGGTGAACACGAGCTGTTGTTTTGTGATCTCTTCTCCGAGGCGCGCGTGCATCAGCTGCTCGAGGCTCGTTAAGAATTTAAGCTCTGGGTTTCTCTCATCACCCATCCACCACCGCATCGATTGTGTCTTCGTGCGATCGGTGAACGTGATCAAAGGCAAAATGCTGGCGGGGTTGACCGCGGTCTCGCCGCTCTGACCGAAAAAGCCTTCGTCAACGAGGAGTTTGCGTAAAGAGTTCGATGAGATCTTGAGCTCGACCGGAACTTTCCAGCTCTTATCTTTTTGCTCAACAGGGGCTCCGGGATTTACGACCGGAATAAAACGGTTTGTTTGGCGGAGAATCTTTTGACCGATTGCCGCCTTGTTTTTGTCATAAGACGCTTGGCCGAGAATTTCGATGACGTGCTCGCGCGCGGTCTGCATCGCGGCCCATGTCGCGGCCTCTTTGGTCGCATCGCTTGGCGATGCCTGCTTCGATGTCGCTTCGACGGTCACCGTTTCGAGATCACTCACCCGCTGCGCCTGCGCCTCACTTGAACCCATCGTGAGAAGCGAAAGGCTCATGAAGAGCACGAGCAAAATGCCACAGACGAAACAAAAGAATTTCGAGCGCGATAATTTTTTAAGCATGACCCATCGTAACTGAAGTCGACGGGTTTCAATCAGCAAAATCAGCTTTTGATTTCGACGAAGTCGGTGCGTCCGAAGAGTCCGTGGAGCCCCTCGAAGAACGCGCCCGAAGGCAAAATGCCGTCGCTCACGGCCATCGTGACTTTCTTCTTCATCTCCGGGAGTTCGATCTCAAGCTCGACGTTCGTCTTGCCTGGATGCTTCAGAAGAAGTTCCGAGAGACCCGGGAGGCCATCGTTCATCTCGCGCGTAATCTTGAACGTCATGTGCTTCGACTTTTGAATCACTTCATCCAAGACACCGATGCGGTCGACCATGATCTTACATGTCACACCCGCGCCGGCCGCTTCGCCTTCTTCAGGAGCTTGAGAGCTTTCTTCTTTCTCAAGTTTTCCTCCGACCAAAACCGGTTGATCGGATTTTAAAACCATCTCGTGTTTTGAGTAAGGCTCCGGGAAGACGACGAGTTCGACGTTGCCGGTGAGATCTTCAAGGCGCGCGAACGCCATGCGCGAGCCCTTCTTCGTGATGATCTCCCGAAATTCGGTGATCAGACCTGCGATCACGACCCGCTTTTCATCCTCTTGCGTATGAAGTTTGTCGATCGTGCAGTTCGTCCAGACTTTCAAGACGTTCGAATAACCCGCCATCGGGTGATCGCTGAGATAGAAACCGAGGACATCTTTTTCGTACTGAAGTTTCGCCGCTCGCGACCATGGTTCGGCCGGATCAAGAGTGACCGACTCCGTCGCTTTTGAGTCTTCGTCGTTCGCCAAAAGATCAAACATCGAGAACTGACCGACCTCGCGGTCTTTACGGGCGCTCGCCGCGCGGTCGAGGAACTTTTCGTAGCCTTTCATCAGCTGCGCTTGGTGGGCACCGAAACCTTCGAAGGCTCCTGCTTTGATCAAGCACTCGATGACTTTTTTGTTCACGCGCGTGAAATCGACCGTATCGAAGAAATGATCGATCGACTCGAATCGTTTCTCCGGCGTCGATTCGCGAGCTTCAACGATGGCTTCGACCGCGCCTTGGCCGACTCCCTTAATCGCTCCGAGCGCGAAGAAGATCGTGTCGCCTTTGACTCTGAACTTCCATGTCGAGTGATTGATGTGCGGAGGCTCAACTTTGATTCCGCGCCCTTGCGCCCCTTTGACGTACTTGACGACGTTGTCGGTGTTCCCCATCTCGGTCGAGAGAAGGGCCGCGTAGAATTCGGTTGGGTAATAGTTTTTGATCCACGCGGTTTGCGCACTGACAACGCAGTACGCGGCGGCGTGGGATTTGTTGAATCCGTAGTTGGCGAATTCGGCCATGAGATCGAAGAGCTCGGCGGCTTTCTTCTCGTTGTGACCTTTGGCCTTGGCGCCTTCCATGAAGCGCACCTTTTGGGCTTCCATCTCGGAGGCGATTTTCTTACCCATCGCCCGGCGAAGCATATCGGCTTCACCGAGGGAGTAGCCCGCGATCGCTTGCGCGATCTGCATGACTTGCTCCTGATAGATGATGATCCCGTAGGTTTCCTTGAGGATGACTTCGAGTTCCGGGAAGAGATACTCCACGGCTTTCTCGCCGTGCATCCGCTTCGTGTACTCCGGGATCATGTCCATCGGACCCGGTCGATAGAGCGCGTTGATCGCGGTGATATCTTCGAACGTCTTCGGGCGGATTTTCTTTACGGCATCGGTGATGCCGTCGCCTTCGAACTGGAACACGCCGGCCGTATCTCCGCGGGTCATCATCGTGTAGATGCCCGTGTCGGTGATCGGAATTTCTCCCGGCGTAATTTTTTTTCCGCGGTTTTCTTCGATGAGATCGAGCGCGTTCTGAATGTGCGTGAGTGTTTTGAGACCGAGGAAGTCGAACTTAATGAGTCCGATTTTCTCCGCCCACTTCATGTCGTACTGAACGACTTGTTCGCCGTCGGCGCCCTTGTAGAGCGGCGCGAGCTTCACGAGCGGTTGCGACGCGATGAC
>CAJYIL010000759.1 GCA_913774795.1 Pseudobdellovibrionaceae bacterium | reverse complement strand
CGACGATGTCTTCGAGTCGTCCGAGTTTCTTTTCGAAATCCATCTATCTCTCCTTATCCACTTTCTTTACTTCAGCTTCGATCGAGCCTTTGCACATGCGTACACTCACCGTGTCGCCAGCTTTGAGCTCGGTAGCATCGGTCACGATCTTGTTATCGATCATCACCATCGAGAAGCCGCGGTCGAGAACTTTGAGCGGACTCAAGCTATCGAGCACGGCCATATTTTTTGCGAGCGATTGTCTTCTATTCGCCAAAAGCGCCTGCGCCACCACCCGCAACCTTTGATCGAGGGCGCGACGTGAATCTTGCGCCTTTTCGATGCGCGGCTTTGGCATTCTTGTTCGGAGGAGCTTCACATCACTCGCGCGCGTCTCGAGGCCCCGGCGCATCGCGAATTCGAGGCGCTGCATGAGATCGTCACAGCGAATCGAGGCGTCTTGGAGCATGCGCTGAGGATCGACGAGTTGACGCGTGAGGAATTGCAGTTGCTCACGCGTGCCTTCGATGCGTTGACGGAAGGCCAACATCAAAGCTCGCGAGTGCTGCATAATACGCCGAACGAGATCGGCCGAGTTGGCGACGACGAGTTCGGCCGCCGCACTTGGCGTTGGGGCCCGGAGATCCGCGACGAAATCCGCGATCGTGAAATCGACCTCGTGCCCAACCGCCGAAATCACCGGAACCCGCGCAGCCGCAATCGCGCGCGCGACACGCTCGTCGTTGAACGCCCAGAGGTCTTCGATCGAACCTCCGCCACGACCGACGATCATGACGTCGATGTCGTTGAGTTGCTGCGCGAGCTTGATCGCCTCGACGATTTCTCCAGGAGCCGCATCGCCTTGAACTTTGCAAGGAACGACCGTGATGTGAACACCCTTGAAGCGGCGACCAAGGACATTCAGCATGTCGCGAATCGCGGCTCCGGTCGGTGATGTCACGATTGCGATGTGTCTTGGATGCGGCGGAAGAGCGCGTTTTCTTTCGGGGGCGAACAAACCTTCTCGCTGAAGTTTTGCCTTGAGTTGTTCGAACGCTTTTTGAAGTGCGCCGGCACCGACAGGCTCCATGGTTTCGCAAAAGATTTGGTAATTCCCGCGCGGTTCATAAACGGTGATCTTCCCGCGAACGAGCACTTCCATTCCGTCTTCTGGGCGGAATCGGAGTGATCCGTTGTACCCACGGAACATCACCGCGTTGATCTGCGCTTTTGCGTCTTTCAGAGAAAAGTAGAAATGGCCCGAGGTGTGCGCTTTGAAGTTTGAGATTTCACCTTTGAGCCACAGCGTGGGGAAACGGCCTTCAAGAATCTCGCGAATATTTTTGTTGAGGTCGCTCACCGACATTACCGCTGGTTCGTCTTGCGGCTCTGGTTCGAGAACAGGCTGGCGGCGCGGCGTCGGCGTCGGCGTCGGCGTCGCCGGGATCGCACTCGGTTCTCTCACGAGCGGAATCGATATCGTCGTTTTCTTTTTTGCGAACAAAAGCTCGTCATTGTTCGCGTCGACGACCGCCGTGGCCGAGGTCTCGATTCTTACCGGCATCTCAGGCTTCATCGGTGACCAATCTTTTTTTGAGTAAAGATCAGAGAGGCCGTCAGTCTTTTTTGCTGGAGTTTTTTTGCGCTTCGGTTTCGCAGTTTTGTCGAACTCAGGCTCGGAGGGCTTCGGCGCAGACGTCGCTTCAGGCGCGGCTTTTGGCGGTGAAGCTTGCGCTTCATCGTCATTCAAAAGGTTGCCGAAAAGATCGAGTTGGTCCTTCTTCGAAGACATGCCCGAGGAAGGTACCGGGGTGCCTCTAGGGGGTCAATGCGCGAGCCAAAGATTCTGCAGAATCCAAAGTCCGCCGACGACAAGGCAAATGGCTCCGAGGGTTCGGTGGCCTTTCCATTGCGCGGCGAGTTCGGGCGGGAGTTTTTCGTCCGCGATGCGGACGAGCGCCGGCATGTTCAACGTGAACGTCATCATCGCGCCGTAGGCGAAGCAGATGTAGGGAAAGATCGCGTCGAGAGCCGCTGGTGTCATGCCCCTTTTCATCGGCTCGCGCGGCGGATTTCCGAGGACCAGTTTTCGCGTTTTGTTGAAAGTCGCGCACAAAAAAGCAAGCGACGTTTTTCTTGACGCGCTTTTCGTCTAAAAATCGTCTCAACTTGCGGTTGAGCAAATTCCGTTTATTGCGGGCGCGATTGCGTTTTGCTAATCTGGCTTTGGGTTCTGTATCGCTCAGAAAAAAGAAACCTAATGAGTATTGGATTAGGGGACTGTCCCTGATGATGGTGAGCAAGCTCGGCCTTCGGGATCCGAGAAGCCTAAAGTCGTTAAATGGTCACCCACCTTAAATTACTACGGTTTCTAATTCTGTTAGCTCTACAGGGCCTTTTCTTTGTTACTGAGCTGGCCCCAGCGTTGTTAAAATGCTGGGGCCTTTTTGTTTGCTCTGCCCGATCACGCATTTCTCCCTCGCCCTTCGCCGAGTTTGCTGGAGTAAAAACTGCCTCAGGCCTTCTCTCGCGTATCAAGGTGAGACGATACTGAAGACAATCTCAGAAAAGCACGCAAGCTGTGTCAGACTTGGAAGACGAGCCCATTTCTGGCACTCGCGTTGCTCATTCAGTCCGTTAGCAGGGGGCACACAATGAATCGTCACTCGCTGTTTAAACTTCAGTCGCTTGTCGCGATGATTCTTTGCACTTCGGTTGTGGCGATGGGGCAGACAGCTGCGCAAGATGCAATTTCCGATCAACCGACAGGCGGACGACCGACGAGTCAAAGGCCTTCAGGCAGATCGGGCCAAAGTCAATCGACACGCGACACCCTCGCCGCTAGCAGCAGCGCCAAAGATTTCGCCGAGTATATCTGCGCTGGCATGCAGACACCGAAGTCAGACTGCGTTTCGCGAATGACAGTGATGGCCGATGACCTCAAAGGCAGCGGAGATCCACAAAACCAAGCCTGCTCGCTTGCACGCGACAACGACACATCGAAGAACTCAGAAGCCAATGCGAAGCAAGAGGCCTACTTCGCGGTTCTCGATCAACAAAACGATATGCTTTTCGAATCTGCTCAGACGAAGGAAGAGGCCAACGCTGCCGTCAATGCAGCAAAAATTAAATACGATACGACAATCAACAGCCTTGCGATCACGAAGCCGATTCAGGAAATGGGTCTTCGCAACAAAGCCGCCAAAGAACTTCTCCAATTGAAAAATGGCATGATCGATATCGGAAACGAGATCATGGCGATCGAAGACGAATATCGCGCAGCCGAGATGGCCGTCACCGACGCGGCGGCCGAAACGACCGCGACTTGCACGTCGTTTGCCGGAACAAAAGCGAACGCGAAATTAAAAGAGTTCGATGACGCATTCAAAGCTCAGAAAGGCGCCGCTGCCACGTACATCAACTACGAGGCGACAAGTCTTTCGGGAGCAAAGAATCGCAGAAATGCGAAGCGAGCTCGCGATGCACAAGCGGCCTACATGAGTGCTTACTCAGCGTGTATGTCAGGGGCGACCGATCCTAACGGTGGAGACGCAGGTCCAGGTCCAGATCTCGCACGAAAAGCGAAACAAGCCGCGCAACTCCTGGAGGCCGCAAAAGTTCGCCGACTCAACAAGCTGCAGCTGGTTGAACAAAAGAAGGCGAACCTGAAGGAACAAATGGCGCAGGTCGAGATCGGACTCGATACCGATCTCAAAGGAC
>CAJYIL010000758.1 GCA_913774795.1 Pseudobdellovibrionaceae bacterium | reverse complement strand
GAAAAATCGGCGACGGAAAAATCTTTGTCACCGACGTGGAGCGTGTCGTGCGCATCCGCACCGGCGAAGAGAACGACGAAGCACTTTGAGGTTATCGAGAAGCTCGCTGACTCCAGCGAGTTTCCCGATCGGCTCAAAGAGACAGAGCATGATCCAACCGCAAGAAGGAGCGCTTCATGAACCCAGCCGCAGTTCTCGATTACGCCAAGAAACACGGCGCTAAATTCGTCGACCTTAAATTCTGTGATTTGCCAGGGACTTGGCAGCACTTGACGATCCCTCTCCACCAATTGAGCGAAGAGAATTTCGAAACTGGTTTCATGTTTGACGGATCATCGATCCGCGGCTGGCGTGACATCCATGAATCCGACATGATGATCAAGCCTGATCCGAACACCGCGCGCATGGACCCATTCATGGAAATCCCGACGCTGTCTTTGATCTGCGACGTGCATATCCCTGAAACAGGCGAGCCGTACTCGCGCGATCCACGTAACATCGCGAAGAAAGCGGCTGCTTATTTAAAATCGACCGGCATCGCCGATACCGCGTTCTTCGGCCCGGAAGCCGAGTTCTTCATCTTCGACGACGTTCGTTACGAACAACAACAAAACGGCGGCTTCTACCAAATTGATTCAGACGAAGCCTCATGGAATTCGGGACGCGACGAAGGCCGCAACCTCGGCTACAAAACGCGCCCGAAAGAAGGCTACTTCCCGGCTCTCCCGACCGACACGCAACACGATCTTCGCGCGGAGATCTGCTTAGAGCTCGAGAAACTCGACATCGTCGTCGAGCGCCAACACCATGAAGTCGCCGCCGCACAAGGCGAGATCAATTTCCGTTTCGACTCACTCGTCGAGATGGCCGACAAAATGATGTGGTTCAAGTACGTCGTGAAAAACGTAGCTCGCCGCCATGGCAAAACCGCGACATTCATGCCGAAGCCGATCTTCGGCGACAATGGATCAGGCATGCACTGCCACATGTCTCTCTGGAAAGACGGCTCCCCTCTTTTCGCCGGCAACAAATACGCGGGCCTCTCAGATCTCGCGCTCAATTACATCGGCGGCGTTTTGAAGCACGCCCCTGCGATGTGCGCGATCACGAATCCCACAACGAATTCTTACAAGCGCCTTGTCCCGGGTTTCGAAGCTCCGGTTCGCCTCGCTTACTCGTACCGCAACCGTTCGGCCGCGATCCGTATTCCGAATACAGGAACGTCGCCGAAGGCAAAGCGCATCGAATTCCGCACGCCAGATCCGGCGGCGAACGTTTACCTCTGTTTATCAGCTTTGTTGATGGCCGGACTCGATGGCGTCCAATCGAAACTCAACCCGGGCGATCCGCTCGATAAGGATATCTACGGCTTGAGCCCGCAAGAACTCGCAAACGTACGCGCTGTTCCGGCGACTCTCGATCGTTCGCTTGAGTTCTTTAGAGAAGGAAATTCGTTCTTACGCAAAGGTGACGTCTTCACCGAAGACATGATCGAGGCCTACATCGATTACAAATGGAACAAAGAGATTATTCCGATGCAGCAGCGTCCATCTCCGTTCGAGTTCCACCTGTACTTCGACTGCTAAATTTCGCTCGGTCAAATGGGCCCGCTGAATTCAGCGGGCCGTGCAACTGATCGTCTGAAAATCTCCTTGCGGAGTATGACTGATCGAACCGTCTTGATTGTAGTGCGCGGCCAACGGTTGGTAACTCAAAACAAGCGACTGAACTTTGACCGGAAGCGACGTTTTTTCGAATTCGACTCGCGCCGTTTCGTGGCCGTGATCTTCACCGCGTTCATCGATATTCACGACGCCTAAACGCGAAAACATCACCGCTGACTCTGTTCGCTCAAATTCCAAGTTCTGTGTCGTGTACTCGGAATTTGTCAGGCCCACCGCGATGTCACCTTCGCCCGAGACCGTTGTCACGGCCACGTACACTCCATAACGGGTTTTGCGCAGTTCGATCGCGCAGTCGGAGCCGTCACTTTGACGCCCTTCGATTCGTCTCTTTTCTGTTTTCAATGAGTCATTTCCGAAGAGGAGATTTTGAAGCTCGAGACGAGCCGCTTGGTTCGCAACCGGTGCCGCTTGTCCGGTGATGGCAAAAGCGAGAAGTAATAGGACTAAAATCAGTTTCATAAGTGGATCCCCGTTCAATTCGAAGTCGTTTCTAACGTCCGGTTGTTCTTGCGTGAAGTGCATAGATAGAAACTTATTATGCCTCCTGAACATAGAGGGTTAGGTGAGGGCCCTGTGGGCTCTGACCAAAGACTAGCGAGCCTGGACTTTGCGCGCGGAGAGGACAAAACTGGGATCACTCTTCAACTTGAGGTCTCACCCGTGCGCGCGCTTTTGCATTCTCTTCTTTGCTTCTCACTGATTTTTTCGCCAACGCTCGCTCTCGCCGAAGACGCCGTCGCGCAAGCGAATGATGCTCCCGAGCGCCTGACATTTTGGGATATCTTCCTCCGAATTCCGAAATCGGTTTCGACAACCGCCGACTATTCATTCTCGAAAGGTTCGATTCCCGCTTACATCGGCATTCTCGGCTCAACCGCTATCTTGTACGAATATGACGAAGACATTCTCGCCGGATTTCAAAGGCAGGGGCGCGACTGGGGACTTTCAAATAACGATAAAACGAAATCGTTTTTGAACATCGGCGACATCGAAATATTCCGGATGCCAACGGATGCCGCGTCTCTGCTTTACTCGCTTGGCGACGGCTGGACCCACACGTTCATTGCGGGCGGATTCTTAGCGAGCGGATATCTTCGCGACAACAACCGCGCGGTCAATACTGGCTACGAGATCATTCAAGGTATGATCCTCTCGACAACTGTCTCGCAACTCTTCAAACGCGCAACCGGTCGCGAGTCGCCGAATCAACGAACGACTTACCGCGGACAATGGAGACCGTTTCCATCGATCGCCGCTTACCAGTCGCGAACCGCCGAATACGATGCGATGCCCTCAGGTCACATCATGACCGCGACGATGACGTGGACCGTGATTCGCGAAAACTATCCTGAGTTCGATAAATATCTTCTTCCACTCGAAGTGGCTTACCTCGCCGCTCTCGGATTCGGCATGGTGAATAACGGGGTTCATTGGGCTGCGGATTATCCACTTGGAATTGGTCTAGGTTACGTCTTCGGCAAGGGAGCCGCATCAATCGCAAAGAAGAACGAGCGGTTTGACGATACCAAACCGGGCTCGACGTGGTTCCCATCCATGAGCGATGATGGAAGTCTTGTTGCAAACTGGATGTATCGCTTTTGATTAGAAGACTGTCGTCAGCCATTCTTGTCGTCGCTTTCGCGTTCACGCCGTTGAAAGCCCATGCCGTCACTGAGCCGGATGCCGTCGCCGAGCGCCCGTCGTCTGATGAGAATCTCCTCGAAAAGTATCTGCACGATATGTATTCGCCTTTTACGAACCCGATGACGCTCTCGATTTTTGCGGGCGGCACTCTTTCGACGTTGACGCTCTTAGCGACTCACAAAGATTTCGAAGATAAGCTTCTTGAAGATGCGGCAAAGGACCGACCGCTCGGTCGAACAGCTGTCTTCGGCGATGTCATGGGGCAAATGGTTCCGAACGTCGCTTACACCGCTTGGTTCGCAGGTCGCTACTTGATTACGAAAGATCCGCTTGCGTTGTTTCGTGCGGAAATGATGTTTCGCGCGACACTGGCCGCGACCTCAATGAGTACGATTTTGAAAGCGACTGTTCGCGAACCTCGGCCAAGCAACCCGCATGAGCTCACCAGTTTTCCTTCGGGCCACACCACCTCGATCTTCTCGTTCGCAACAATCGTTGCGGCGATGCATGGACGTTATTGGGGTGTCGGGGCTTACGCGCTCGCAGGCTTCGTTGCTTTCTCTCGTATGAACGACAATCGTCATCGGCTGCATGACATCACGGCCGGAGCGACAATCGGCGCGATGTATGGTCTTGCGATTTATGATCGAATGCTCGAGAAAGCCGCCCCATCGGTGAAGACGGCGTTTCAATACGAAATCACGCCGATGCTGACTGATGACGGAGCGATGCTCGGTCTCGCCGCTACCTTTTAAGACGTTTCGGGCGAAGCATCCAACCCGCGAGACTCAGCGCCAACGACGCCAATCCGGTGATAAAGAAGATCAAACGAAGTCGCCAACCTTCAACGATTCGGCCCGAATGAATCGGATAAGCGGCTTCGATCCAGCCTTTTAAAGTCCAGGGATCCGAGATGACTGGCGCTTGTCCGGGCGATAGGTAGATGCGCCCACCTTCTCGAAATTCGACAACAACTCCGTAATCCTGCCGGGCGATCATGCGAATCGTTAAACGAGGACGAAGAGCTTGAGCGCTTTTTACCGCGCTCGACCAATCCATCCACTCGGCCACCCGTCGAGTCGGAGTGACGCGAATTTCTTTTGAGATGTTAAACACCGTGCCGGTGAGAGTTAAAACGAAGAGCGGCAAAAAGAAAATCATCCCAAGCCAACGATGAATTGAGCGCGCCCTTCCTTTACCGGCCCGAACGAAGATCAACAGAAGACCGGTTAAGAGATAAGCGGTAAGTAAAGTCCCGACGACAGAAAAGGCGTATCGACCGAGATCGCTCGCGAATTTGCCTCGGTGCAGATCCTCGAGAGTATGAATGGCTTCATCAAGCGACGAGCGTGGCGAGCGACTGAGCGCTATCGGTTCTCCTGGTCTATAGAAAGCAGTTTCGCCTGATTTGAATCGCACTTGAAGAGAACTGAAAGCGTCATTCGAAAACGTCACGCGTGCGACGTCCGAAAAATTCTGAGGAAGACTTCGCATCTGCTCAACAGGAGAGAGGGATGTCGTCGCAGCCTCACGTAATGCGTAAGGAGGTGTCGACTCCCGAAGCCAAATGAGAAACCAGAGAAGGGTTCCGGTCATCACGATCCAAAGAAACGGAACGATGAGAAGAGTCGCGAATTTTCTATGGAGACGTCGAGCAAACACGAACTTCACTTCAAATCTCTTTTGAGCGGATTTCTGATGGGAGCGAAGGGCGCTTTC
>CAJYIL010000757.1 GCA_913774795.1 Pseudobdellovibrionaceae bacterium | reverse complement strand
TAAAAATTCAGGTTTCAAGAAGGCCGCCTTCACGTAAATGCAGTTTGTTTCCTCGCCACATCACCGTCTGCCCCATCGCGACGTGAACCCAGAGCGGAACATGCAGAGTCTCTCGAACGAGCCACGCGATGATATTTCGAGGTTTAATCTCTTCGTTCATTCTTTTCATGAGCGAGATGTCACAAAGAGCCCAAACGCACGCGTGGAATACGAGCGTGTCGAAGACCGCGACATCACAAAAGTGATGAAGCGCAAAAGCGCCCAGCGCACCGCTCACCCAAAAGCTTAAGAGGGGTTCAAGCGGAAAAACGAGAGGTGACTGCGATCGACGAATGCGCCCCCATCGAACATGGCGCGCCCAGAAGTCCTTGAAAGTGTAATCGCCGATGATCTGCTTGATCGGCTCGTGCATCACGCGCACTCTTCGACCCAAGAGCTTCATCGCGTGACCGGTCATGTAGTCTTCAGCGAGATATTTTGCGAGAACTTCGACTCCCCCGAAGCGCTCAGCCTCTGACTTTCTAAAGAGCATTGATTTTCCGATCACGACCGGCGCGCCGAACTGAACGGCAATCATCATCCACCGTGCGTAGAACGTATTCAGATAAGTCGCTTCAAGAGGAGCTCCGAAACCTCGGCCTAGATACTCACCGCCGACGACGGCGGTAACCACTCCAGTTTCACGATCGAAATCTTGCGTGACGACTTGAAGATAGTCTCGGGGCACACGAACGTTCGAATCGCTCACTAAAATCCAATCGTGTCGAGCGGCTTGGTAGCCTTTGACGATGTTGTTGACCTTCGGGTTCTGGCCGACGCGCACGTCCCCGATGAAAATCCGAGCGCGCACGCGCGGATATTTCGTCGCGACACGCTTGATGATCTCGCAAGCCGGGTCGGTTTCCTGAGCCACCGAGAAAAGCAGTTCGAACTTCGGATACTCGAGCCTAAAGAAACTCTCGAGATTTTCTTCGAGCTGAAAGTCGACGCCTTTGATCGGCTTCAAAATCGTGACTGGCTCGGGCTTTACGCTCGAGCCTCCAGGCTTGAGGTGCCTACGAGTAAGCCAAGTTCCCCACAAAACCATGCCGAGGGCGAGAGCCCACACGAGAAGCGCGAGGCTTGCGAATCCACTTAAGAGAGTCAACGGCGGGCTCCTGATAAAAAGTAAAACTCAAGTTCTGAGTCTTGATGGCATCGAAGATCGCGTCTTGACTGCGATCGCACGTGAACACCGTCTTCCAGGAGTTGATCTGTCCTGGGCGATGCAAGTCGCTCGATGCAATCAAGGGGAGACCGCTCGCCTCGACTTCAACCGACCATTTCGCCCCGCTCGCGACTTCCCATGCGTCGAACTCGTGACGGAGTTCTTCGCGACGAGACCAAAGGTGAAATGTCTGGGGTTCGAATTTGCCGGTCGAAACTGGGTGCGCCGCGATGGCCAGGGCGCCTTGCGCTCTGACCGCGCGAGCGAGATCTTTGATGTCGCCGTCGGCCGCCATGAACTCTTTTACGCCGAGACCTAAAATGTGAGCCGATCGATGGTTCAACCAAGAGTTTTTCGAAAGTTCAAAACCGGTGATGACGACCATCTTGTACTCGCGCCAGGCGCGGTCGGCCTCAGATCTCAAGATCGCCCGATAGAGCGGAAAGGTGGCCGGAGTTAAACAAAGATTCAGATGGCGCGCGGCTTTTCCGAGAAATGCCCGGTGTTCGACGATGTGATCGGTCACCGCAATCGCACCGAAACCGCGCTGACCGTAAAAGTCGACCAGCTCGGGAATGTTCAGCTGGCCGTCGCTGAAAGTTGAGTGCACATGAAGATCGGCTAAGAACATCGCTTCTCCCCTTTCCCTAAATCATGCGCAGAGTTTTATTCCGGAAGTGTCAGGACTCCGTTGGCGAACGGTCAGGATTGTGTTCTGATCGCCCTCATGGAGAGACTCGCAGCCGTTGATATCGGCTCCAATGCCATTCGCCTCGTCATCGGTCAGATCGATGATCACGGCGATATCTCGGTCTTAAAAAAATTCCGAGAACCTGTTCGCCTCGGCGAAGATGTGTTTTCGAAAGGCGAGATCACCGAGAAAACGCGTGAGAAGGCCCTGGCTGCCTTCGTGCGTTTCAGGAACAGAATCAAAGAAGGCTCAATTAAGCACGTGCGTGCAGTCGCGACGTCAGCGCTTCGCGAAGCGAAGAATCGTGATGAGTTTATCAAAGACGTTTTGAAAGCGAGCGGTATCGCCATCGACGTGATCGACGGAGTCGAAGAGGGGCGACTTGTTTACGCGGCCGTCTCCCACCGAGTGAATCTCAATGACAAAGTGGCCCTCTTGATCGATATCGGCGGAGGCTCGGTTGAGCTCACGGTCGTCGATCACGGTGAACGAAAGGCGACGCAGTCTTTTAAGATGGGCACAGTGCGATTGCTCCAACTTATGCAGAGCCGAGGTCTCAAGGAGTCAAACGTTCGACTTTTGGTCGATGAGCTCATGGCGCCCGCACGCGAATTTATCGCGAAACAAACTGCCAAGCTGCACATCGATATGGCGATTGGCACCGGAGGAAATTTCGAGACCCTCGGCAAGCTTCGGGTCGCCCTTCTCCACAAGAATTCGATTTTTTCGATGACGACTGACGAAGTGAGCCAGCTCGCAGCTCACCTCGAGACGATGACGGTCAAAGAGCGAATTCAATTCTTACGCTTGAGACCCGATCGCGCCGACGTCGTCATCCCGGCCGCGCACCTGACTCGCGCAGTGATGGAGACGGCGCAAACCGATCTCCTTGCGATACCTTATGTTGGATTACGTGACGGAATTCTGACTGAGATGGGAACGAAAATCACGAACGCTTAGAGCGGCTGACCGTCCTGATCAAAGACTCTCACGAGTCCACTACCGTTCAACGAAGTCTCACCCAACACGTTTGCACCGATCACGTCGACGATTCCACCGCCGCTTGCGCGCACATCGCCCGCGTAGAGTCCACAGAGAACGACGTGGCCAAAGCCTGAGGAGCGAACACTTTTCGCCATCGCGTTTGCATCAGACCCTACGACGTAAACATCACTCGCTCCCGTCGATACGATTTCGTTCACGCCTGAAACGAAGTAGGGGCCGGCTTGCGAAAGACCTGAGACGTGAATCTGGTTCGGATTCGCAGGCGCTACTTTCATGGCGACGAACTTCGCGCGAAGCTCTTTACACTTGGCTGCGCGCTTTTCTCCGTCGTTCTTCGGAAGATCACAACTTTTCGCACCGCTATCGCTCGACGGAGCAGGCTGATTTGCGGGTACGTCGATCACCGGCTGAGCGGCGGGGTCGATCGTTGGCGATGTACCATCGGCGCTCAACGTCTTCTCTGAGGCGCTCGACACCTGAGCAAACTTTTGAGGCGCGCAATTTTGGAAAGCGACAAGAAGAACTGTTGCCGGAATGAGCGCGATGAGTGTCTTGGTTTGGAACGTCACGTGATACTCCCCCTTCGGATACCCCCGTATCCGTTGAGAAGACCACTTTGCGAAGATCTTGCCAGCCCGGCGAAGATTTAATTCGCCGGCACGTCTTTTTGTCGACGAACCTGTTGGCGCTGTCTAGGCCGTGATGAATTGCGAGGATGCCTCACAATCTCAATTTAAAGCGCGCGCAAGAAGCGCGGAGTCGCCAGCCACTTAATTTGACCGGAGTGTTTTGCACAGCGATCGTCGAATTCGATCAAGCAGGCGCCTCCCTTTTTCAGGTCTACGTGACCGCCTGTCATCCACTGAACGACGTGCGAGAGATGGGGCTCATGCCCGACGATCACCACCGTTTCGAGACCCGATTCAAGATGTGAGTTCATCCACGTCGCGAGAGCCTGCGGCTTTTTGTCCGGGCGAAGTTCGTCTGATTCGACGACGCGCACATCCGGCCAAACTTCATGGAGAATCTCGCTCGTCTGTTGTGCGCGGACGAGCGGAGACGTCGCGAGCAGCTGGGGATTCTCGACGAGCTTCGCCAGCGCTTTCGAATTCTTTTTCATCTTCCGGATACCGGCGAGCGTGAGTGGGCGAAAGTCATCGTGCCCGATGTATTCGTCTTTCTCCATCGCGACCGCGTGACGAACGACGAGCACTCTCACAGCTCACCCGCGTCTTCGAGACCTTGACGACGGCGCGCCTCTTCAGCGCGTTTGGCTGTCAGTTCCATCAAGCGCTTCTGGGTTCCGACTTCTTCGATGGGCTGACTCGGCTGGTACTGAATGTAGCTCCCGTCAGGTTGCATCTCCCAGGCCTGACGACGATCACCCAGCATGAGTTCGAAGATTTCCCAAACCCGCTCGCGAAGTTTTCGATCTTCGAGAGGCGCGATCGTCTCGACGCGGGCCAAGAGATTTCGGTACATCCAATCGGCCGAGCCCAGGAAGAACTCGCCGTCGAGCGGATCACTTTCTCCGTTCTGGAAAAAAAACATACGTGAGTGTTCGAGGAACCGACCGATGACAGAAATGACGCGAATGTTCTCGCTCATGCCGGGAACTTTCGGGCGCAGCGTGCAAAACCCCCGAACGATCAATTCAATTTTGACTCCCGCACGAGAGGCGTCGTAAAGCGCGCGCCCGATGCCTGAGTCTTCGAGCGAGTTACATTTTGCGATGATGCGCGCGGGACGACCGGCTTTCGCGTGCTCGGCTTCGCGTGCGATCTTCGCGAGAAATTGATCTTTCATATTGATCGGTGCGACCAAAAGTTTTCGGTACGAGCGCTGCAGCGAACGTCCCGTAAGAAAATGAAAGAGCTCAACCGCATCTTCGGTGAAGGCCTGCTGACACGTGAAGAGCCCCAAATCGGTGTAGGTCTTCGCGGTTTCTTTGTGATAGTTGCCGGTCCCGAAATGCGCATACGAGCGAATTTGGTCGGCGTCTTGGCGCACGACGAGAGCGACCTTCGCGTGCGTCT
>CAJYIL010000756.1 GCA_913774795.1 Pseudobdellovibrionaceae bacterium | reverse complement strand
ACTCGATGAAGTCAACGCCGGCGCCGACTCCTCGACGGCTTCTTCTTCGGGCGGAGTTGATGACATTCAGCTCGATGATGGCGGAAGTGCTCCAGCGCCGCAGCAAGCAAAAGCGCCTCAAGCGCCGGCACCAGAGCCTGCTCCCTCGACAGATCCCGGACCGCAAAAAGCGCTCGTCGACGACGAACTCAAGCTGGACGATCAACCGACATCGACAGCCGACACGCCTCCGCAGAAGCCCGCCGACGACATTCAACTCGACGGCGGCGATCAGGCGCCTCCGCAAGAGGTCGCCAAACCGACGGATGAAATGCCTGACGTTGATGGAGGCACACCGGCTCCTCAGGTTGTCGACGCTCCTCCGCAAACTCCGACCGCTCCGCAAGTCGTCGATGCACCGGTCTCGCAACCGTCTCTCGCCATCGATAACGGAAACGCGGCGATCGAAAAGAAACTCGCTCGCTATGCGCGCGGATACAAAATTGTTCCGGACGTGAATTGGGATGAAATCGTCGGCGAAAGACGTCAAGAGAACTACCGTCTTCAACGCGGCGATACGCTCTGGGATATCTCGGAGACTTTCTTCGGAGACGGATTCTTCTGGGCGAAACTTTGGTCACAGAACGGCGTGATCGGGAACCCGCATAAGATTCTACGTGGAAAAGGTATCAAATTCGTGGCGGGAACCGAAGCCGACGCCCCGGCGATCGCGGTCGTGGATCGCAACTCGAACATTTCGACGAACCCAAACTCCGAGCCTGATTTCGAAGCGCCGACTTACCGCGAACAAATTCAAGGTGAAGTGACACCCGAAGAAATCGAAAGCGGCGTCGTTCTCGAAACAGAAGAATTGATCCCGGCTCCCGAACTTCCTCCGCCAAACAAGCGCGTCAAGGTTTTGAAGGAGCTACCGGCGTCGCTCCCGGAGACTCAGGCAGATACTCTCCGTTCGAATTACGATGCGAGCGGAATAAATGGAGCGCCGGCCATTCAGGCCAATGTCGCTCCGGGCATTTTCTTGAACTCGATGATTCTCGATGGAAAACCAAACGACATCGGCTACGTCGACGAAATCGAATCGCAAGAGCGTGTGGCGGGAACTGGCCAGGCCGTCTTCTTAAACGCGCGCAAAGAACTGCAGATTGGACAACGCGTGACGTTTATCCGCCGCCGCGAACGCCCCGCGAACGCTGCGGGGCCGGTCGTTGATATCGAAGGCGTCGGCGTCGTCGACGGCGTTATTAAAGATCAATCGAATACTTACCACGTGACGATTACGACGGCGCTTGTTCCGGTCGAGAAAGGCGCGCTCGCGATCGAAGAGGCACCACCGAAAATTACGATGACTCGCAACGGCCGCCGCAGCGACGTGAAAGTGAAAGTCGTCGGCGGTGAACTCGACGACGCTCGCAAACTCTTGGGCGCGCCGTCGATTATCTATTTGAACGGAGGCTCATCAGTGGGTCTTCAAAAGGGCGACATCTTAGCAGTTGAGGCGCGTCGGGGTTCTCGTCGTGACACGCGCTATCCGAATCTTCTGAAGTCGATCGCTCTCGTAAAAATCGGGGACGTGCGTGAGCGTGTCGCGACCGCCGCTGTCTTGACGTCGACCGATGCGATCTTGGTGGGCGACATGACCAGCGGTGATTGGCCGGAGGATCAACCGGGTATTCACGTCGAATCCGCGGACGAGAGTGCGGCGAAATTCGGACGCTCCGAACCCGTCGACATTAATTAAGCCCATTTCAGACTGATCCTTCGTTTGCAAAGCCCTCTTCTGAAGAAGGGGGCTTTTGTGTTTTCCAACGAAGAGCGAGAGTGGAACGCGGTCGCGGCGGCTTTGGGTACGCGGCGAAATGGCGAGGCGCGTTCGGATTTGATTTCGGGTTCAGTGAACCTTCGCGCGGATGTGCTGCCGCGGGAGTTCGCGCGAGCGGGCGCGGGAGCGCGAGTGCGACCGCAAGTCGACTCGGCCCTGATCGAGCGAACGCTGCGCGATTTGCACGCGATGGGTGCAAGCATTCTTTATCCTGAGCACCCGCTTTACCCCGCCGAGTTTTACGAGCTTGAAAAACCGCCACCGTTTTTAAGTGTCGTCGGCAACGCTTCAGTGCTCCATGCGCCGAAACGTCTGGCGGTTGTCGGGAGCCGCGAACTCTCGGGGCGCACCGAGCGCTGGTTAGAACACCATCTTCCGTCCTACTTAAAAACCAACGACGTCGTAATCGTGAGCGGCGGCGCGAGAGGGGCCGACCAGGCGGCGCATTTGGCCGCCATCCGAACGGGTCGGGCGACGGCCGTCTTTTTACCGTGTGGATTAGCGAGGCTCTTTCCCGCCGATCTCGAAGAATGGGTGAAGCCGGTTCTCGATGCGGGTGGGGTCTTCGTGAGTGCGTACGCGCCCGAAGAAACCGTGCGAAAGTTTCGCTTCGAAGGGCGCAATCGTTTGATCGCGAGCGTGTCGCACGGAGTTTTCGTCGCTGAAGCCTCACGACGAAGTGGGTCGATGATGACGGCGAGAATCTCGGGGGAGCTCGGGAGAGAGATCGGCGTTTTGCCGTCGGCGCCCGGTGATCTCACGGGGCAAGGCAGTCTCGATCTCATGGCGAATGGAGCCACGATGATTCGAGATGCGCTCGATCTTCAGGTCTTCGTCGATCGCTTAGTTCCAGGCGCGTCGCAAAGACCAGGCTGCCGCGATCGTGAAGAGAGCGTCGGCCGCCCACATCGCGATGTAAGGCGGCAGTTGTCCTTTTCGTGAAGCGCCTTCGCAAACGACGTAGAGTACGTAGTAAAGAATAATGAGGCCGACGCACAAAACCATGCCGCCTGATTTTGCGTTACGTCGGTTCGTTGTCGTGCCGAGACCCACGCCGATCAGCGCAAATAAAACGCACGCAAATGCGAGCGCGGACCGTTTGTGAAACTCGGTCGCGAGTTCGCGGCGTTCTTCGGGCTTCAGTTTCTCGGATTTCAGGCGCTCGTTGAGCTCTTCGATCGTGAGCGACGGCGGAGATTTTTGCGAGTACTGCGAGCGCACAGGATCAGAGAGAAAGACGTCGTAGGTCGA